>JADFDP010000020.1 GCA_018262835.1 Candidatus Aminicenantota bacterium | reverse complement strand
CCTTAGGGTTCAATCTAACCACAGTACCTATTGGATATCTATTAGATTTTCCAATTCGACTTCCTGGAAGTATTTCTGGTGTTATACTATATAGCCCAACCTGTATTTCTTTGTTGAGCTGTGTTTCGTCGCCATAATATCTTTTTGTAAATTGGCCTTGAATACTTTTTCCAGAAATCAATTCACGAGAGATTTTAGTATCAAAAGTAGTATTTGAACCTATTATTAAAGCCCCTTTGTATTTAAACAAATCTCCAATAACAAGCTCAATATATATATCCCGATTATTGAGTTTACATCCATACGATAGTTTTGGTTTACATGTGAAAATGGCAGTAATGACGCCTGCAAATAAAAATAAAAACCAAAAGCCTTTAACTTTTTCTATAAAGATGGTTTTTTCCCAAAAGAAAGAAACAATTTCTACAACCAACCAAAGAGACCCAAATGAACTTAAAACAGCTGATAAAGCTTTTATACTAATTAAATTTTTTGCCCACAATTTAATTTTAAAAAGTGTCAATTCTAAATTCATATCCCTAACCCATTATATACTTCCTCTTTATAATAATAAGAGCCACTTTTACCTTCTTTTCTATATTTTTCATGTGAATCTGGCCAATTCTCTAATGCATATTGCATGATTTTTGCATTAAAACTTATATGAATAACTAATGCATCACTAAGTAATGGCGGACATCTATCAGTATCGAGTGACTTTTTCCCACTCAAGTTAACCGCAATAATTGGCAAATCTCTTTTAATGGCCTGCTCAATTTCCCATCGGACAAATTTGTACAAATATCTCGTGCTTTCTCCAATAAGTATTACAAATACTTTTGTATTTCTTAATCTTTCTGCCAATTGAGATTTTATCGATTCCTCTGGACTTGTATCTCTTGCGCTATTCAAATCATGAGCATTAAAAAAATCAAATAAAATATTTTCATTTTGCTTCCATGCCTGCATAAGTCTGTAGTAGTGCATATCATTATCACCATCGAATGATACAAATGTTTTGTTTCTATAGCTCATTTAATATTACCTCCAATTAAAGAAGACATCGGTACTAGGTCTTTCACTATTATTTATTTTTCCCAATTTTAGCCCAGCCAGGTTCTTCGGATCATGGAACTGCGCCCAGTCTCTTTTGTCGCGGAATTTCAGGATCTCTTTTATCAATCCTTCGAACTTCTTTTGATTCATAGCGAATCCTTTAATCTATCTCTCATTCCCGCTTTGCGGCGGCTAAGTTTCATCATAGGAAAGAAGGGGGAAAATGTCAAATCAGTTCGAAATTGAAGAAGCAACTCGGCGTTAGGCGTAAGGCGGAAGGTGTAAGGGAAGAAAAGATAAAAGGTGATGGGTCATAGGTTATGGGTGATAGGTAAGAGGACTAAGGCTATGGGCGAGAGGCAGAGGGGAAAAAAATGAGCTCGGTGTAAGGTTGAGGGCGGAAGGTGTAAGGTAAGAATAGAGGGGATGGACTCGGTGTAAGGAAGAGAAAGACATTGGTAAAAGGAAAAAGGTAAAATTTCTCCAGGCGGGCCTTATTGGCACTAGTCACTTGTCGGGTTCGTCATTTTTGAACCCGATCTGGCGCGGCTTCCCGGACGGTGGAGTCATTAACTGCCGGATGGCGTCGAAAACCACCTTGAACTGGGAATCGTACTTTTTCTCCAAGTCCCTAAGTTGGCGGGCCAATACGGTATTTGCCTGGAGCATGCGCCGCAGGCGGACAAAAGCGCGCATGATCTCGATGTTGACATGCACGGCGCGCTTGCCGCGCAGCACGCTGGAGAGCATGGCCACCCCCTGTTCGGTGAAGGCCCGCGGGGGTTTCCGGGTGCCGCCCCAACTTGATGTTCCAAAATGGAATATCAAGCCGCGCAATTCCTCATGGGTCAATTGAATCATGAAATCTTCAGGGAAGCGATCCAAATTGCGGGATACCGCCTTGTTCAGGTTCCCAGTCGACACACCATATAGCGCCGCCAAATCCCGGTCCAGGATCACCTTTTGCCCGCGGACCATGATGATCAGCCGATCGATGCGTTCCGCGGGGATGAGCGCGCTGCTATTTGCCAAAGCCCAACTCCTCTAGATTCTTTTCGCATGAATCTGACTTCATTGGAAGTGTTGCTTTCATAAGAGTATGGAGGCAGATTGGATCAGTCTGCCACCTGAGATGGGACGATCGCGGAACTTCAGGATCTTCTTGATCAACTCAGCCATGTCGTTCTTTTGCATGCCCCCCATCCGCCTGCGTGGTCTCTCGCAATTTTACTTCTAGAAAGATCATCATAAAAAAAGGTGGGGAAATTGTCAAATTGGTAGATATTAGACAGTAGGCAGTAGACAGTAGTTAGTAGGAAGAAGGAGACTAGGTCAGAGGTTAGGGGTGATGGGTGATAGGTAATGAAAAAGAAGAAATGAACTCGGTGTACGGTTTACGGTATAGGGTGGAGGGGAAGAAAATTTAAAAGTAAAAGGAAAAATGTAAAAGGTAAAAGTAAGAATAAAATTCCGAATCACAATGCCCCAAACGCAGGCACTGCCTTTGGCGGTATTCTTACCTGCATTGGTTGACACTTTTGTCAGCTGGAGTTTCCAGCTATCACAATCACCAACACGTTCTTCTTTTCCAGGTTCTTTGACAGCCTTTTACATTCCCGATGTTTTTTGCCAGAATAGGGGCATGCAAGAAAGCGATCCGCGCCAGGCCCGCAGCCGGGAATTCCTGCGCGAAAGGAAAAGGGCCCGGGTTTTATTCAACCTGATATCGGTCATCTATCCCATGATCGAACGGCACCTGTTCCCCAGGTACAAGGATGCCCTCGCCAAGCTGGACCTGCCCGCGGAACTCACGGTCCTGGACGCGGCCACGGGCAGCGGCATCCTGGCGGCCGCCTTCGCCGGGCGGGGCCACGCGGTCACCGGGCTGGACCTTTCCGAGCGGATGCTGAAGCGGGCCAGGAAGCGTTTTCCCGCGTTCGATTTCAGGACCTTCGACCTGGTGGACCTGCCGCAGATCGCCTCGGGAAGCTATGACATCGTTTGCTGCGGCTATCTCCTGCACGGGGTCTCGGCCGGGTTCAGGGAAACCATCCTGAAAGACATCGCGCGCATCGCCCGCCGCTACGTCCTGGTCTTTGACTACTGCTGCGACGGGGGCTGGTTCGTGCGCCTGATCGAATGGATCGAGGGGCCGAACTACCCGCAGTTCATCGCCACGCCACGGGAGGCGGAATTCGCCGGCGCCGGTTTGGCGATCGACCGGGTGCTGCCCATCTCAAGCTTCGGCAACGCCTGGCTGTGCCGGCCATTAAAGGAAAGCAGGCCGTAGCCAGCAGCAGGCGAAAACGATTGGCGTTTGCCATTTTTAACGCAGGGACGGCGTCTGTCCGCAAAAATCATCCGCCTGCCTTGGCGGACCTGATTTGTTTGTTTCCTCAGGGAGCGTTCGCCCTGCTTAAATCGCGGATCTCAGGCAGCAAATACAAAATGCAAAACACCCTTTGAATTTACACGAGCAACGGCAGCAGGTAGGCTGCGGCCAGGATGAAGAACACCGCGGTCAACAGCCAGTGCATGAATGCCATGGGACTGCCTTTTTGAGGTTTGAAATAGGCGACCTGCCAGACGGCCCGCCAGAACCAGAACAGGGAAAAGCCCAGCAGCAGCCAGAAAGCCAGGCCCCGGCCCCGGCTCAATTCCTGATGGCAAACGATCGTGACCGCGGCCATGATGAAAAACAAAAGCAGCAGGGCCAGGTGAATGGTGAAAAAAATTCTCTGGTTGGCGCCGGAAAGGCGGGGATACTCTTTTTGCCAACTGAAAACTCGGGGGAAAAAGCAATGGAACAAGGCCATCAGCAAAGTGAATACTCCCCCCAGCAAAACCGAACCTTGGCTTACACTCATGGCTTGCTCCTTTGTGAATCGAACAAGATTATAACGGAAAATTTGTCAAATGAAAGGGGCAAGGGGCGAGGGGATGAGAAAAGGCAAAAGGCAATAGTTAGAGAAGAAAGTGCTAGTGATAGTGTTAGTGTTAGCAGGAAAAAGACATTTCCGCATGTAGGGGCGGCGTCTCAGACTCGCTCACAATTCCTTGCCCCCTCGCCTATCAGGAGAGGGGGTGCGGGGGTGAGGTTAAGCCCCGCCAAAAATTCAAATCCCAAATCCAAGCACCAAATCCCAAGTTCCAATGACCCAAACGAAAGCAAAGGACGAAGTTCGACGTTCGAAGTTCGATGTTCGATGTTGAAGACAAAGACTCAGAATCGTAGGGGCGGCGTCTGGGACCCGCCCTTCTTAAATACCAAATCTCAAGCACCAAATCCCTATAAAGAAAAGTGTTAGTGCCGAGCTGTAGCTTAACCGATCTAATTCCGATGCTTGCCGCCCGGGACTGAACCCTATATAATTTCAGCTGGAGGTGGACCATCGGAGCCTGCCCGATCTGCAGTCCGCTCAAGGACAACGAGACTTCATTGGCAAAATATCTGGCGCCGCAGCATGACCAGCCCCTGCCGGAAGCAGCGCAGCGGCTGATCGTCCTGCCGGCCATTGACCCGGCGGCTGATCCCGAAAAGACGCATGTGCGCCGCTGCCCGCAATGCGGCACGTTCTATCGCTATCTCCAAAGCCACGAATACATGATCAACGGCACCGAGGACCAGGAGGAGCTGACCCGCCTCTCCCCCACCCAGGCAACAGCCTTTTGCCTGGAGCAGGCCGTGGGGCTGGAGCGCCGTCGGCGCGAGATCGACGACCTGCAGGGGGCGGCCGGCAGCCTGGGCGACTACATCGACCGCGGCCGGCCCGGCCCGGCCGAGGAGAAGGAGGCCTATGACTCCATGGAAAGCCAGCGCGCGGAAGCCGGCCGGCTGCGCGCCAGGCTCCAGGCCCTGGTGGAAACGATGCGCCGCGATTGCCCGGAGATCCTGGTTGCTTGGGCGAACGCCCATGCCCGCGTCTGTCGCGCTCTTCTCCTTACCCTGCCCGACAAAAGCGATGACGACAAAACGGCGCGCTTCGTGGCCAGGGAGACGCTGTCAGCCTGGCAAAAGCTGCCGGAGGCTGGAGAGACGTTCATCGGCGTCAATACGGCGTGGCTGGAAGGATATCCGGAATTACTCGAACAGCATTTGCTGGACGGTACTGACATATAATAGTATTCAGGGGGTCCTCATGTACTCGCAACCGCAGACAGGCTGGATGACGATCGTCGCCCTGGTCGGGGCGCCGGCCCTCGCCCGCCAGGATCATGATCCATGCAGGAGGCATAACAAATGAAAGTCTTATTGGTCAATGGCAGCCCGAACGACAAGGGCTGCACCTACACGGCCCTTTGTGAAGTGGAAAAAGAGCTGCTCAAGCAGGATATCGGAACGGAACTATTCCAGCTGGGGAAAGAGCCGATCCGGGGCTGCACGGCCTGCCGGAAATGCTCGCAACTGGGAAAATGCGTGTTTGACGATGACGCCGTCAACGTCGCGCTGGCCAAGGCCGAGGGAGCCGACGGCTTTGTCTTCGGTTCGCCCGTCCATTACGCCGGGCCTTCCGGTTTCATCAAATCGTTCCTGGACCGCTGCTTCTTCGCCGGCAGCGAGCGCTTCGCCTACAAGCCGGGAGCGGCGATCGTCAGCTGCCGCCGGGGCGGGGCCAGTGCGGCGTTCGAGCAGCTCAACAAATATTTCACCATCAACAACATGCCGGTCGTTTCATCGCAGTACTGGAACATGGTCCATGGCCACACCCCCCGGGACGTGCGCCAGGACCTTGAAGGATTGCAGATCATGAGGACGCTGGGGCGGAACATGGCCTGGCTTTTAAAATCGATTCAAGCCGGGCAAAAAGCGGGGATCTCCCTGCCGGAAGCGGAGGAGAGGGTCCGGACGAATTTCATCAGATGATCGCCGGGAATCGGGAGGCGGCGTCCGGACCCACACGAAAGATCAAATCCCAAATTCCAAGCACCAAATTCCAAATAAATTCCAACATCCAAATTCCAATGACCCAAACGAAGGCAAAGGACGAGGTTCGATGTTCGACGTTCGAAGTTCGAAGTTGAAGAAAAGACACAGAATCGTAGGGGCGCGGTCTGGGACCCGCCCTTCTTGATGTTCGATGTTCGACGTTGAAGAAAAACAGTGTTAGAGGCCGAGCTGTAACTTTAACGAGCTAAATCTAAGTGTTAGTCTCAATAACAGCAATTGATCGGCTAAACAATTCAATATTCTGCTCGCTACCAACACTATCGCTAACACAGCAAGATCGGCAAAGCACCAGCGCTTGTATTTTCACCCGCAGGGGAAATAACTCGCGAGTAAATTTGACATGCGGCAAAAATAACAGTATGCTTGAGACATGAAGGACATGAAAGAACGATACCTGGAAAAGCAGGCGCGGGCCGACCTCAAGAAAAAGATGGTGTTCGTCGCCGGACCCCGCCAGGTCGGCAAAACCACCATGGCGCGGCGGATCATCGGCGCCAAGGGCCGCTATCTCAACTGGGACGTCCCCGAACACCGGGAAACCATACTGCGCCGGGAACTGCCGGCCGCGGGGGGGCTCGTGCTGGACGAGATCCACAAGTACCGCTCCTGGCGGAATTACTTGAAGGGCCTGGTGGACCAGCCGGAGCGCCGGCTGGACATCCTGGTCGTCGGCAGCGCCCGCCTCGACGTCTACCGCTTCGGCGGCGACTCGCTGCAGGGCCGCTACCATTTCCTGCGCCTGCACCCGTTCTCGGCGGCCGAGCTGAAGTTGGAGCGGCCGCAGGAACTGCTCGACCTGCTGACCCTGGGCGGCTTCCCGGAGCCCTTCCTGTCGGGCTCGCAGACGGCGGCGCGCCGCTGGTCGCGCTCCTATCGCAGCCGCGTGCTGCGGGACGAGATCGTTTCCCTGGAGCACATCCTCGATCTCGGCAACCTGGAGCTGCTGGCCCTGCGTCTGCCCGAGCTTGTCGGTTCGCCCCTGTCGGTCAACGCCCTGCGCGAGGACCTGCAGGTGAGCCACAAGACGGTGAGCCGCTGGCTGCTGGTCCTGGAGAGATTGTATTTCATGTTCCGCCTTCCCCCTTTCGGCGCCCCCGCCATCCGGGCGGTAAAAAAGGAGGCCAAGCACTATCACTATGACTGGAGCCAGGTTCCGGACCCGCCCAAGCGCTTCGAGAACCTGGTGGCCTCGCACCTGCTCAAATGGGTGCACTTCCACCAGGACGCCCGGGGCCTGGACCTCGAACTCAGGTATTTCCGCGACGTTGACGGCCGCGAGGTCGACTTCGTTGTCTGCGCCGGCCGCAAGCCGCTGCGCTTCATCGAGGTGAAATGGGATGACGCGCCGGTCTCGCCGGCCCTTGGCTACCTGAAAAAGAGGTTCCCGGACGTGGAAGCGCTGCAGATCAGCGCCACGGGCAAAAAAGATTACTTGTCCCCGGAAGGGATCCGCGTCCGCCCGGCGCTGCCTTTCCTGCGCGAATTGATCTAGTCTAAATAAAGGTTCGATGTTGAAGAAAATATAAAGGTAAAAGGAAAAAGTAAAAAAGAACGAGGTTCGAAGTTCGAGGTTCGAAGTTAAAAAAAAATAAGGCAATGGGTGATGGGTTATGGGTGATGGGTGATAGGTTAACAGCAATTTAGCGATATCTTCTTACCTATGACCTAATACCCAGGACCTATGACCTTAAAAAAGGTTCGATGTTCGATGTTGAAGAATAAGGCGATAAGAGAAGGAAAGACGGCATACGGTACACGATAGACGGCAAGAAAAATGCAAAAGTTTAAAAACAGCGAAAAATATTAAAAAAAAAATGCCTTTGTTTTGATCATTTGGTCATTGGATATTGGTGCTTATTTGGAATTTGGTGCTTGGAATTTGGGATTTTATTCTTACCCTGCGCCCTATACCCTGCTTCCGACTCCTGCCAGCACAACCGCCGTCACCGCCGAGAGGATCAGGATAATGATGGTCGGGGCGGCCCAGCGTTCCCACTCCCGCGTGTAGGCCGCGTCGTTTTCCGGCGCCGGGGCAAAGATGGAGAAGCGGTAGAGGCTGAAGATGATCAGGCCGGAGTTGAGCGCCAGGACCAGCCAGTCGAGAGCCTGCCGCCCTGAGGGCAGGCGGGAAAAGGCCGGTCCCAGGGGGGCAGCCAGGAACCAGACCAGCCCGGCCAAGGGCAGCAGGGCCAGCAGGGCAGCCAGCCTGGCCCACGGGGAACCGATCCGCCGGCGGAAAGCGAGCACAACCATGATGGCGATCAGCACGACCAGGGCCGCCAGGGTGGCGAAGAAGAGGGCATAGGCGGCTTCGGGCAGCGAGCCGCCGGCGGCGACCACCGAGGCGAACTGGGCGACGGTGCCGCCGACCAGGAGCGCGCCCCCTTTCAGGGTCAGGGGGAAGCGGGCCATGGCCAGCAGCGATTGGGCGATCAGCCACAGGACCAGGAACACGGCGGCGGCGAAAAAGAGGAGCGGCGCCGGCAGGATTAGCGGCCAACGCACCGGAGCGGCTACGGCATGCCGGGCGGCCAGGGGGAGGATCAGGGCCTGCAGCAGCAGCCACAACCACTTTATCGCGCGATACAACCTGTTGCCTAGTTCATTGCTCATGGGGAGAATGATAGCAAGGATTAGGACTAAAAGGAATGTACTACGCGGCGCGTCACGGTAGGATCGCGCCCGCCCTGGTTTCGGCGGGTTACTTGGCTTTCAGCTTGATCTCGATCAGTTCCTTTATCGAATCCAGATCGGACTTTTTTTTCACATCGGTGACGACCGGCCGGAGCGAGCACCTGCCCTTGGGGTGGAGGAAAGAATATTTCAACTCGGCGCCCAGGCCGCTGGCGCTGATGGCGGGTTCGGCCTTGGCGGTGAAATAGAACGAAATCTTGAAGAAGTTTTCCCAGGCCGAGACCCAGCATATGGTGTTGGCCTTGAGCGTCACCTTGCACAGCCAGCTCTTGCCGTCGTTGTAGTAGCGCCAATCGACCGACATTTGCGGATAATCGTTTTTCAGCAGCAGCATGAAAGCGTCCCAGGCAGCCTTGGCACGGCCAAGCGGCCGGCAGAGGACGGAGTCGGAAGGAAAAACATCAGGGTCGTTCAGGGAAGGTCGAAGCATGGGGGGGAACCTCAATACTTATTATACAGGAAAAAGGGCAGAAAGGCAATGGCTAGAGGAAAAGACGGGGTTCGACGTTCGAAGTTCGAAGTTAAGGAGATTAAGACAGGTTCGAAGTTCGATGTTCGACGTTCGAAGTTAAAGAAAATACAAAGGTAAAAGGTAAAAGTAAAAAGGTAAAAGTAAAAAGTAAGAAAAGGCTAGAGGCGAGTGGCCAGTGGCGATAGGGAAGAAAAGGCAAAGGCAAAATAAAGAGAAGAACGAGGTTCGAAGTTCGAGGTTGAAGAAAAATAAGGCAATAGGCGACAGGTTGCAGGTGATTGGCAAAAACAAAGGCAAGGGGCGAAATAATGAAGGGCGGCCCTCCCCACGGCCGCCCTTCGGATCTAGTTGAATAGGCGGAGTCATGGACCCGCCCGAGGGATAAAATGCCGCTTCACAAACAAAAGCCGCAACAACGCCCAGCTCCCCTTTGTTTGAAACCGCAGATTCTTTGGCATAAAGCTCCGACGCGATCAATCCGGAATCCGGATCGCTGCTTCCCGGGGCGCAATTTCCACCTGGCTTTCGATTTGCAGCTCGACCTCCTGCCGGGTGAAGGGCCAGCGGCTCTTGTCCGCGAGAAAATCCCGGTAGAGCCCGTCGAATTCCGCCTGGCCGCCCCATTTCCCGCGCAGGGCGCCGACCAGGTCCGCCGCCGCCGAGCGGACGTAGTTGGCGCCGCCGTCCAGGACGGCCCGCAGGCAGGAAACGTAGCCCGGCAGCGAATTTTTTGTCGGCAGGTCGTTCACGTGCCCCCGCGCGCAACGCAGGAAGCGCCATTTGATCACGTTGTAGGAGCTGGCCTTGAAAAAGGCCTCCAGCCTGGCCAGCAGCTTGTTTTGATAGGATTCATTTGTTTCCGTTTTCGCGTTTTGCCCGCAGATGCTGGCGGAAAGCCTCAGCAGGGCGACCATGGGCAGGATGATCCGGCTCTCTCCCAGGTATTCGTCAAAGAGGGGAAAGGCGCTGGTGAACAAAAGCCGGATGTTCTCGTCATTCAGCTCGCTGGTGCATTGGGTGAAGAGATCGAGCAGGTTCCCCATGCCCATGATGTTGTTGCGGTTCAATTCCCGCCGCCAGCCCGGAGCGACGGCCAGCTCCCCGACCACGCGGGCCACGATCCGGTTCTTGGATTTGGGGGAAAAGGAGCGGAACCAATTATGGAAATCCGAATAATCATTCTGGCTGTCGTTGTCGACGATGCGCCGGGCCATGCCCGTGAGCTCGGCCAGGACGGCGGCCGTCAGCTCCACCCTCTCGTCGACGATCTCCAGGCGCTGCCGGCTGGTGAACCGGCACATGTAGTTCACGTTCTCATGAACCGCCGGAACATAAGCGCCGACGGCGAACGGTTTCTTTTGCCTGGAATAGGCGTCGGCCACGGAGGCGAAGAAGGCCGGGATGCCGCCCTCGGGAGAGAATTTTTTCCAGCAGGCGGAAGTCGGATTGAGCGAACCTTCATCCGTCTCATATTGGTTTTCCGCGCTCAGGAAATGGATGGCGACCTTGACGGGCTTGCCGAATTCGTCCTGGCTGAAATGATCGCCCAGGTCGAATTTTCCCGCGCTCAGATATCTCCACCAGCCGAACACCCGGCTCAACGCCTTGCCCTGCCTCAGCATGCCGTAGTCGTCCCGGACCTCCAATGTGCCGTCGCGCAGCAGGCCGCGGTCCAGGGGAAGGACATAGCGGTCGGCGCCGCGCATTTCCCCGGTGATCTCTCTCTCGCCGTCCGGGGTGACCACCAGGACATGGGCGGACAAGGGGATTTTTTTCCAGGCCAGGTGGACCTGCCGCGACTGAAAAAAAAGAAACCCGGTGAACCCCAGCAGGAAAAGCGGCAGCAGGAAGCCGAAGCGGCTGCGCAAAACCGGCCCCAGGATCTTGAATACGAACAATTTGATGCCCGGGTTGATCTTGACGGCGTCAAATTCGCTATCGCTGACCATGCTGATCAGTATGGCGAAGAAGGCCAGGCAGATGACCTCGAGCGGCTTGACTTTCAGGCGTTCATGCTGGACATAAAAGTACCCCACCTGCAGCCACCACCAGAAGCCCGCCAGCGCCAGCCAGCAAAGCGCGTAGTTCAGCCAGAATTTCTTGTTCGGCATCGCTCCCCCTTTTAAAAAGACGGCAAGTCGGCCAGGATGGCGCCGATGCGGATCCCCTCATTGCGAAAATGGATGGAGTTCGTGCTCGGCTCCGGGATATTGCCGCCGCTGTGGTGCAGCGCCACGACCTGCCAGTCATCGTTGAAAACCGGGGATCCCGAGGATCCCGGCAGGGTATCGGTGATGTACTGCACGACCCTGCCGTCCGCGTATTTGATCTCGTTGTCATTCATGGCGATCTGCTTGGGCCCGCCGGCCGGATGCTGGATGATGTTCACTTTCTGGTCCATCTGCACCTCGAGCGCCCTGGTTTTCAAATATCCCCATTTCAGCCCGGCCTCGCCCTGGATGCGCACGACCGCGTAATCCAGGTCTTCATTGCTCCTGAACAGGCCGGCCGCGTCGAGCCCGTATTCCTCGGTCGGCAGGAAATTCCCCAGCAGATCGTTCTGATAATTGAAGCGGACCCTGGCGTTTCGGGCATCCTCGGCCAGCGGGAAAACATGCCAGTTGGTCAAAAGAACGTCCGGGCCGATCAGAAACCCGCTGGCCAGCCCGCCATCGGCGCGCGTGATATGGGCGACCGGCTTCGCGACCCTGATCCCCTGCTCGAGAAAAGCGATGGGCTTCAGATTGTTCTGCGCCACGATTTTTTCGTAGTTCCTGTTGGCCGTTCTTTCATCGACGATGGCCTTGAGGAATTCCCTGCTGGCCGAAAGCGAATCCGCGGCCGCCGGCTTCCAGTCGACCCTGGGCCCGGAAATGACATGGCTCATTCTTCACTTCTTTTTTTTGTCTTGACTTGCAGGGAATGCAAAACGCCGGAAAACTTCAGGATCTCGTCGGAAAAGCTCTGAAGCGGACCGGATTTGCCGCTTAATTCCAGGACATTCGCCTTGCCGGCGAGCGCGGGCAAAATCTTGTCGTTGAAATCGTCGATGGCCGCGGAAACGGATTCTTCAAATTGGGCTTTCGCTTCCGCTATTTTGGCGGTGTTCAACTTTGCCTGCAGCGAATCCAGTACCGCCTTGCCGCCGTAGCCGGCGATCAGGCACATGGATACCAGGCGAATGGGGTCGTTGGGGACGAGAATGAACAGGATGGCGATGGCCGCCGATCCGCCGATCACGACGCTGGCCAGCCAGGAGCCCTTTTTCGCACCGCCTTGCTCGGCGGCGAATTTTTGCGCCAGCCCGCCGATCATGCCGAAAAGAGCCGCGGCCAGGAGAAACTCGAGCGTTTTAAGCTTGAACAAGGCATCCAATACCGAAGAAACGCTGACAGCTTCCATGATTCCTCCTTGATTTTTCATCATTCCATGCTTCATGAAAATATTTTTGCACGATTCTCCCTTTCATCTTCACTGGCTTCTTATATGGCCGCCCGGGGAAAAGCAATAGAGCAAAATATGATATTGCCTGCGGAAGAATCGATTGTTTAAAATTATTATCCTTTCATATCGGCAATTTTCAAAAGCATAAAAAGCGGGGGGAGGGAATGGGGAAAAATGTGATATTTAAATTTGAAAAGCAGGCGATAGGGAAGAAAAAGCAAAAGTAAGAGAAGAACGAAGTTCGAAGTTCGAGGTTCGATGTTCGATGTTAAAGAAAAATAAGGCAATAGGTGATGGGTTATGGGTGATGGGTTGATAGGTTAACAGCAATTTGGCGATATCTTTTCACCTATGACCTATTACCCAGGACCTATGACCTCAAAAAAGGTTCGACTTTGAAGATAAAGGCAATGGTTTTATTTCACGCCGTTTTGAAACAAAAAGGCGCGCGGTTCGTTATTATTCCATGGAGCAGATCAAAAAAATCGCTGCTTTCCCAAAAGCTCGGCCGAACTCTGCTCGGAGGGTTGCATGAATAAAATCAGAAAAAAAATAGCGGCCATGGCCTCCGGCCTGCCGCTGAAGGCGATCATCGTGATGCTGGCCATGGCGGTTCCGCCCGTCCAGGACCTGCCTGCCTGCACCATTGTCACCATGGCCAAGGGGGGGCAGGTGCTTATCGGCAGCAATGAAGACTGGACCGACCCCCAGACAAAAATGTGGTTCTACCCCGCCGCCGCCGGCGAGTACGGCCGGGTCTGCTTCGGATTCGGCAGGGATTTCGGTTTCGCCCAGGGCGGCATCAACGACCAGGGGCTGTTCCTCGATGCCAATGCCCTGCCGCCCACCGGCTGGCAGCCCGACCCGGGCAAGCCCCTGTTTGACGACAGCATCGTCAGCATCAACGATCATATTCTCGCCCATTGCGCCACGGTGGACGACGCCATCGCTTTTTTCAGGAAATACAGCGTGTTCCTGGGGGGCGGCAAATTCGTCATTGCCGATGCCCGGGGCGCTTCGATCGTCGTGGAATGGGCCGACGGCAGCGACCGCATCAGCCGGCGCCAGGGGTTTTACCAGGTATCGACCAACATTCCCCAGTGGAACATGGTTGCGGGCAAGGTCAGCGATGACCGGTACAATATAGCCGAAAGGGTCATTCTAAACAAAAATGAGGCTTCCCTGGCCGCCATGCGCGCCGTTTTGTCGGCGACGCATAAAGAATGGTCGTATCCGACCATTTATTCCTACATCGGCGACTTGAAAAACCTGAGAGTCCGCGTCTACAATTTTCACAATTTTGAAGAGGCCTATGAGTTCGATTTAAGGGAAGAGTTGAAAAAAGGCAGAAAATCCCATGATCTCCCCGCCTTGTTCGCGGTAAAGACCTTTGCCGCCGTGTCCCATGAAGCCAACGCCACCAAGCTGGGCATCCGCGAATTGCAGCAGAAGATCGAGTCCGGCGGGCTGGAGAGTGCGGTCAGCTGGTACCGGGAAGTCAAGGACAAGCACCAGAAGATATACAGCTATTCGTTCTTTGAGGGCCTGATCCAGCAGCTGGGCACCGACCTGTTGAGCGAGAACAAAGGCAAAGAAGCGATCGCCGTATTCCAGTTCAACGCCCAGGCGCACCCGGAGTCGGCGGATGTCTGGGAGCAGCTTGGGGATGCCTATGTCAAGACAGGCGACCCCAGACTGGCGAAGGAGAACTACGAGAAAGCGCTGCAGGTGAACCCGCAAAACGCCAAGCTCAAGGAAAAGCTGCAGCAATTGCTGTAAAAACAACTGCCGCCGGACTGCTGAAAAAGCCGAGAGCCGGGGAAACCCGGAGCGAGCCTACTTTCTCTCCTTGACCTCGAAGAGATTGCCGTCAAGGTCGGAAACGAAGGTGACTGAGGCATCCCCCCTGGGCGTGCGGCTGACCTTCAGGCCGGCTTCGCCGCATTTCTTCAGGAATCCGGCCGGGTCGTTCACCTCGAGACAGGCATGGAGCACGGTCCGCTCCGGCGCCCGGTACAGCGGATCGATGAATACCTCAAAATGGATCCCTTCGGCCCGGTAATGGATGAGCTTGAGCTCCCGGTCGACGGCGAAGATGCTCCGGCAAAGTTCCGCGGCCAGGCTGACGGGCGCGGACTTTTCAAGGCCCAGGAGCCTTTGAAAAAAGAGGTCGGCGTGGCTTTCGCTGGCGGCCCCGAGCCCCACATGAAGCAAGCGCATGGCGCCTCCTTTTAACTGCCCCGGGACGGGCCGTTCGGCTCGATGATCACCTTGACCGCGTCCCTGCCTTCCAGCAGCAAGGCGAAACCCGCGGCGATCTCTTCCAGCGGCAGCCGGTGCGTCACCAGGCTGTCCACCTCGATCCGCCCCGAGGCCAGCAGATCCATGGCCTCCCTGATGTCCGGCGGGCCGCAATAGTACGAGGTGAGGACCCTGATCTCCCGGGTCCAAAAATCGTTGAGGGGCATGGTGACGCTTTTCTCCGGGCCGGGCACGGCAAAGAACACGATCGACCCGCCCTGGTCCACGCTGCGCCACGCCTGCTCGATGGCGGACAGGGCGCCGGTGCAGACCATGACGACATCGGCCTTGCGCCCCGTCTCCTGGATGAGCCGGGCCGGGACATCTTCGTCGCCGGGGATGAGGTACTGCGCCCCGGCTTTGCCGGCCAGCTCGAGCTTCCCGGGGTTGACGTCGGTGGCGGCGACGACGCAGCCCCTGAGCTTCGCCAGGCGGATATGCAGCAGCCCCGAGACGCCAGAACCCAGGACCAGGACCGTCTTTTTTTCCGTCGCGCCGCCGAGGCGGGCCGCGCGCACCACGCAGGCCAGGGGCTCGATGAAGGTGGCCTGCTCGCAGGAAACGCCGGCGGGCAGACGATAGAGGCCGTTCTCCACGATGGACTTCGGGACCAGCACATACTGGGCAAAGCCGCCGCCGAGCCGCTCCTTTACCTCCGAGCACTGGGGAAAATGGCCGCCGCGGCAATAGCTGCATTTCAGGCAGGGAACCTTGGGGGCGGCCATGACCCGGTCCCCGGGCCGGAAACGCGAAACCCCGGGCCCGGTTTTTTCCACCCGGGCGCCGACTTCATGCCCCTGGACCAGCGGCGCCCGCGGCAGGCGGTACCATTCCACGAGATCGCTGCCGCAGATGCCGCAGGCCATGACTTTCAGAAGCACCTCCCCCGCCGCCGGCTCGGGCACGGGAGCGTCCTGGATGCGGATATCCCGGTTGTTGTGCCAGAGGGAGACTTTCATCTTTCGCTTGTTATTTTTTCTTGTTTTTCAGGGAATGATACAGTTCCAGGGCCTTTTCCGGCTTTTCGTTCCGATGCACCACGGCCCGCACGGCCTGGATCATGGCCACCGGCGCTTCGGCCTGGAAGATGTTCCGCCCCATGTCCACGCCCGCTGCCCCTTCCTGGATGGCCCGGTAGGCCATGGTCAGGGCGTCCAGCTCCGGGATCTTCTTGCCGCCGGCGATGACGATGGGCACCGGGCAGGCGGCGGTGACGGTTTCAAAACCTTCCGGCACGTAATAGGTCTTGACGTAATGGGCGCCCAGCTCGGCGCAGATGCGGGTGGCCAGCCGGAAATAGCGGGCGTCCCGCTTCATGTCCTTGCCCACCGCGGTCACGGCCAGGGTGGGAATGCCGTAGCGCATGCCGCGGTCGATCATTTTCGTCATGTTGATGACGGACTGCTTTTCGTGCTCCCCGCCGATGAAAACCTGCACGGCCATGGCGCAGACGTTCAGGCGGACCGCGTCTTCGATATCCACCGCGATCTCCTCGTTGGAGAGCTCCTTGAGAATGCTGGCTCCGCCCGAGACCCGCAGCACGATGGATTTTTGCGAAGAGGGCGGCACGATGCTGCGCAGGATGCCGCGGGTGAGCATCAGCGTATCGGCGTAAGGCTCCAGCGGCAGGATGGCGAGGTCGATCCTTTCCAGGCCCGTGGTGGGCCCCTGAAAATATCCGTGGTCGAAGGCCAGCATGACCGTCCGGCCGGAGAGGGGATTGAAAATCCTCGCCAGGCGGTTTTTCATGCCCCAGTCCAAAGACTGCGAGCCTTTCAAATAGAATTTTTCCGCCGGCTGCGGGACCTCGGCATGAAACTGTTTGGCTTCTCCGCTTTCATCGGCTTCGGGCATGGCGCGCTCCTTCCCGGGGCCGGGAATAAAAGGCCCCCAGGATATTGAATTCAAGCCAGGAACTTGCAGGAAAATTTATTTTCCCCAGACCGGTATTCTAAGGTCAATTATTTGCGATGTCAAGGCAAGAAGGCGTTAGTGTCAGCCAAAGCCAAGAAAGTGTTAGTGGCCGAACTGTAGCTTTAACGAGCTAAATCTAAGTGTTTGTGGTAGCAAGAAAATCACCGAAATCCCAAAAGGCCGTAAAAATGCAGCTACTATCACTGTCACTATCACAAACACTACAAGATCGATATATTGCGGCTGCTAACACTAACACTATCACTAACACTTTTTCTTTAGGGATTTGGCGCTTGGGATTTGGGATTTAAGAAGGGCGGGTCCCCGACGCCGCCCCTACGATTTTTAAGGTCATAGGTCCTGGGTTATAGGTCATAGGTAAGAAGATATCGCTAAATTGCTGTTAACCCATCACCCATAACCTATCACCCATCACCCATAACCTATCACCTATTGCCTTATTTTTCTTTAACATCGAACATCGAACTTCGAACCTCGAACCTCATTCAATCTCTTCAACTTCGAACCTCGTCCTATTTTCTTCCTAACACGATCACAAACACTTGGAAGCAAACATCTTAAGCGCCCCGACGTCATGCGCATCCGACCCGCGGGTGGTTTCCAGGCCGAATTGCTCCGCCAGGGCCCGCAGCTCCCCGATCATCTGGCGCTCGGATTCACGATCCGGGAAAGCGGGGCCGGTGCCGAGATAGGGATAATCGACTTCCAGGCCCGAGAGGCCGAGCGGGACGAATTCTTCCAGCAACGCTGCCAGGGAAATTTCGGTTTCCCTGGCCAGGAACCCCGGGTGGGCCAGCACGGCATGGCCGCCGGCGGAACGGATCATGCGCACGGCGTCGGCCAGAGGCAATTTGGGGACCGCAATCGGCACCTGGGCGTTTTGAGAAAGCCAGTAAGCGGCCGAGCGGTATTCGGCAAACAGGCCCTGGTCGAGCATGGCATGGACCAGGTGGGGCTTCATCAAAGTGTCCCGATGCGGGAGGAGGACCCTGGCGGGATCCACGACCATGCGCCCGAAAAAACGGTTGATGATCGCCAGCTGCAGCGACACTTTCTCCTTCCTGAGCTTTTGGGTCAGCTGCAAATGCTGGTTCAGCGGACCGTGGCCGAGGTCGAAGCCGTAGCCCAGCAGGTGGATCTCACGGTCCCGGTAGTCGCTGTCCAGCTCGATGCCGGAAATCAGCTCCAGGCCGAGCTCCCGGGCCGGGGCGAAGAGGTCGCCCCAATGGCGGTAGGCGCCCAGGGCGTCGTGGTCGGTGAACGAGATTCGCTTCAGGCCCAGTTCTCCGGCGGCGGACAGCATGGCGAGCGGGGTCGACACGCCATCCGAGACCAGGGTATGAATATGCAGGTCGGTGGTTTTTTCCATAAGGGGCTATAGTAACATAAAAAGAAGGAGGTTCGAAGTTCGACGTTCGATGTTCGAAGTTGAAAAATCAGGCGATGGATCGATCATTGAGATCCGAAGTTAGAAGTCAAAAAAAAGAGCGAGCAAGCAATATGAACCTAAGCGGTTGCCTCATTTACTCATCAACCCATTAACGATTGCTTGTTCTCTTTGTTTGGGTCATGGGAATTCGGCTATTGGAATTTATTTGGAATTTGCTGCTTGTAATTTGGAATCTTATCTCTCAGGCGTTCTGCTTCTCCAGCCAGGAGCGCACGCTGTTCATCAGCTGCAGGCGGCTGCCCACGCCGAGCTTCTCGTAGATGTTGTGCACGTGGTTGCGCACGGTGTGCGCCGAGATGAAGAGCTCGCTGTCGATCTCCTTGTTGCTCTTGCCCAGCAGCAGCAGGTCGAGGATCTCGCGCTCGCGCTCTGACAGGCGATAATGGGCGGCGAAGGCGGCCAGCGCCGGCGCCACGGTCGGGCCGTGGGGCACGGGGCGGAAATGGCGGGCCAGGGCACGCTTCAGGCTCAGCAGCGGCAGGAAGTTGGCCAGGAACAGGAGCAGGGGCGTCAGCCAGCGGTAGCGGTTGCCGAGCTGCCCAATGAACGCGGCGGCCAGGTAGAGGAAGCAGCCGAACAGGGCGGCGGCGGCGAACCAGCGAAATTCCTTCATATCGGGCTCGGCCCGCCGCCGGTGCAGCTGCCAGGCCAGTACGGCCAGGACCACGAGCGGGATGACGATGATCATGCTGCTGAACGCGCCATACAACCGCTCGACCCACGGCAGCGGCTGCCCGCGCAGCTCGAAGTGGATGCGCAGGATGAACAGGGCGGCGAAGGCCAGCCACAGCGCCGCGTAGGCCCCGCGCGCCCAGGCCGGCAGCTCGCGGTCGAGCAGGCCGGAAACGAAGGCCAGCAGGAAATAAAAGGAGACCGCCAGCAGCGGGATGGCCACCAGGCCGAACAGCATGTAGACGCGCAACAGGCCCGCCGGCGGCAGCGGCCGCAGGATCTCCGCCGACAGGACGTTGACCACCAGGTTGACCAGGGCGACGAGGTTGAGCGTCACCAGGTAGCCGAGGAAGGCCGGCAGGAAGTAGAAGCGGAAGGAGCGGACGAGGCGCAGGCCGTACCACCAAGCCAGGGCCATCACGGCCAGGTAGGCCAGATAGAGGGACAAGGATGCGGGGTCCATGGCATTTTTATAGCAGTTTTCCCGGCAAATGTAAAACGGCCCGCGGCGGCCGGGGCCAAGCCCTGGTACAGATGTACCAGTTCGCGAAATGAAAGGTTTGTTCCATTCCCGTCCGCGCTCAATGAGCGTATACCGGGTGCAGGGATCGCAACGATCCAAGGAGGAAATCATGTCCGAAGCGAATACGAGAGATCGCAGTCCCAGGAACTGGCTGGCCTTCGGGCTGGCTATTGCCATCCTGTTGGTGGCCGTACTGGCCTTCACCATGTACGCACAGGAAATGCCAGCCGACCCGCTGGCCGGCGTCTGGCAGGGTACGGTCGCCGGCAAGCCCGGGAACATGCAGATCTTTTTCACCATCGAGAAAAGGAGCGACGGCGCCTACATGGCCAAGGTGGATATCCCCGCCCAGAGCGCGCGCGACATCCCGGTGACCGGGCTGCGCTGGCACCCGCCCGACCTGATGCTCGACATGAGCAGCTATGGGATTGTTTATGAAGGAAAGATGGCTCCCGACGGCTCCGCCATCAACGGGCGGTTCAAGATCGGCGACGACGCCCCGCCCCTGGTGCTGCAGCGCGCGGCGGCGGTGCCCGACATGCGCCGGCCCCAGGAGCCGCAGCCGCCCTACCCCTACGAGGAGATCGAGGTGACCTTCCGCAACCGGGCGGCGGGCATCGATCTGGCCGGCACCCTGACCCTGCCCGGCGGCGCCGGCCCCTTCCCCGCCGTGGTCCTGATCAGCGGCTCGGGTCCCCAGGACCGCAACTCGGCCATCGCCGGCCACCGGCCCTTCCTGGTGGCGGCCGACTACCTGACCCGGCGCGGCATCGCCGTGCTGCGCCATGACGACCGCGGCTGCAACCGCTCGGGCGGCAACTTCCACAACGCCACCACCGCCGACTTCGCCGGCGACGCCGGGGCCGCCTGGGAGTTCCTGGCGCGGCAGCCGCGCATCGACCCGAAGCGGGTGGGATTGTGCGGCCACAGCGAGGGGGCGATCGCCGCGCCCATGGTCGCGGCGCGCAACCCCAAGGTGGCCTTCCTGGTGCTGCTGGCCGGCACGGGCATCCCGGGCGAGCGTTTGTGGTTCATGCAGGCCGAGTCGCTCGCCCGCAGCCGCGGCGCCGGCGAGGAGGCGGTGCGCAAGGAGCTCGCGCTGTCCGCCAAGCTGTTCGCGGTCCTGAAATCAGAGTCGGATCCCGCGATCGTGGAACCGGAGATGAAGCGCATCGCCCTGGAGGCGCTGGCGGGCATGAGCGCCGAGGAGAAGAAGCAGCTGAACGAGAGCGAAGAGATGCAGATGGCGGACATCAAGAGCTATGTTGCCGACCTGGACTGGAACCGCTTCCTTGCTTCCTACGACCCCGCCGCGTCGCTGCGCCGGGTCCACTGCCCGGTGCTGGCCCTCCACGGCGAGAAAGACACCCAGGTGGACGCCGACGTCAACCTGCCGGCCATCGCCAGGGCCCTGAACGAGGGCGGCAATACCGGCGTCGAGACCGCCGAGCTGCCGGGATTGAACCATCTGTTCCAGACGGCCGGGACCGGCCACCCGCGCGAGTACGGCCGGATCGCCGAGACCATGGCGCCCGCCGTTCTGCAGCGCGTGGCGGATTGGATACTGAGGACAGTCAGGAGATAATACAGGTCAGAAGTTCGAGGTTCAAAGCTGAAGAAAAATAAGGCAATGGGTGATGGGTTATGGGTGATAGGTTAACAGCAATTTAGCGATATCTTCTTACCTATAACCTATTACCCAGGGCCTATGACCTTAAAAAGGTTCGAACGTCGAACCTTGTTTTATGCCCTTCCTCGCCACGGCTTCTACTGTTTAACCAGCTCGACCCTGCGGTTCTTGGCCCGGCCCGCCTCGGTGTCGTTGCTGGCCACCGGGGCGAAAAGGCCGCAGCCCCAGGAGCGCAGGCGCGCCGGCGCGATGCCGTGGTCGCGCACCAGGGACTGCAGGACGGCCTCGCCCCGACCTTGAGAGAGCGCGATGTTGCTCTCCACGCCGCCCTGGCTGTCGGTGTGGCCCACCACGTAGATCTTGAGCCCCGGGTCGGATTTGAGCAGCTTGGCGATCTCGGCGATGGCCTGCGCCGACTCGGGCTTGATGGTCGACTTACCGGTGTCGAAGTAGATGCCGTAGACCGCCGCGTGGCCGGTGGCGTGGATGTCGTTGCCCATGGCCGCGGCATCGGCGACGATGTCCTGGGCCATGCTCGCCTTCTGGATGATGAACAGGGCGTAGCCGCTGGTGAAATCAGCCCGCAACTCGACCCAGATCTCCAGACCCTCGCGGGCGAGCTTGAAAGTGCTCCGCCCCTTTTCGCTCCAGAGGACCGCTCCCCCCTGCTTCTGGACGGCATTCTCGAAGTTGCGCTGTATCTGGAGCTCGCTGGGCTTCGAGGCGAGGGTGTTCTGCGGACGATAGGCGATCTTCCAGAACTGGCCCTCCTGCGACTCGCTCTTTCCCTTGCCGACGACGAACGAATAGGCGTCGAACTGTTTTTGCTGGCACGCGTAAATCCAGTAGTCCGGCATGCGGGTGAACGCCGGGTGGTCCTGGCAGCCCTTGGCGTCGTGCTGCTGGGCCGCCAGGCCCGCTGCAGAAATGATGATGACCGCGGCCAGGGCGAAAACTCGCAACCTTGAAGAATATCTTGCCATCCGGCACCTCCTGATGTCTCTGCATGAAAGGGAAATGATAGCAGATTTAAGAAATATTGCCAAAAATGGAAGAATCGAGGTTCGAAGTTCGATGTTCGTTGTTCGAAGTTAAAGAAAAGAATTATGCGAAATAAAGATTCAGTTTTTTTTTATATTCATACGCTTGGAATCCATTTCAAAATTACATGAATTGCCATCTATATTTCATTTTATCGCCTTTTCTTGCAACATCGAACGTCGAACTTCGAACATCGAACCTGTTTTTGCTTTGGCCGTACGCCGAACACTATTCGGCTTGGACGATCTTCTGAAAGTTCTCAGGATCCGTGTCTCCCTCGGTGTTCAAGAGCAAAATGCGCGAGTTCTGGTTCAAAGGCAATTTGGAGCGGATGCCGGCCAGCTTGTCGCTGTTGGTCAGGGCCAGCAAGGCGGCCAGGCCCGACGAGCCCGATTCGCCGGAGACCACGCGCGGGTCCATGCCCAGGGGACGGTTGTAGCGCCGCATGGCCTGTTCCGCGTACTTGTCGCTGACGGCCAGGAAAAACGGTATGGCGTCGCGCACGATGGGCCAGGCCAGCGGCGAGGGGACGCCGCAGTTCAGGCCGGCCATGATCGATGTCTGACGCCCCCGCGTGGGCAGGGGCTCGCCCTTGCCGAAGCGCACCGACTCCAAAAAGCAATCGGAGGAAACCGGCTCCACGCAGATCAGGACCGGCCGCTTGGACCCGTAGTGCTTCGCATAATAGAAGGCGCCGGCTGCGGCCAGGCCCCCCACCCCGGCCGGCAGGATGACGGCATCGACGCCGATCTTCATCGGCCCGTGCAGGAGCCCTTCCAGCTCGGCGAAAATGGTGGTGTAGCCGAGCAGGATCCAGCCGGGGATCTCGCGGTAGCCGAAATAGGCGGTGTCGGAGATCGCCTGCCAGCCGTTGGCGGCGGCGTCGCCGGCGCAGCGCCTGACGCAGTCGTCAAATGTCCCGCCGAGCAGAACCACCTCCGCTCCCTCGCCGCGGATGCTTTCCACCCGCGCCGGGACCGAATCGGCGGGCATATAGATCACCGCCTTCTGGCCGAGCATCTTGGCGGTCCAGGCCACGGCCCGGCCGTGGTTGCCGTCGGTGGCGGCGCAGAAGGTGAAGGAGCCCAGCGCCGCCAGCGCTTTGGGGTCCCGGAAGCTTTCGGGGGTGAACGGGGCCTGGAAACGGTCATGCCACTTTTTTTTCAGGAAGCGGTAGATGGCGTAGGAGGCCCCGAGGGCCTTGAAGGCCTTGAGGCCGAAGCGCCGGGATTCGTCCTTGACCAGCACGGCCCCCAGGCCCAGGCGGAAAGCCAGGGCCGGCAGCTCGCGCAGCGGCGTCGGTTCGTATCCCGGCAGGGAGCGGTGGAAGCCGAGCATGCCGGAATCCTTTAAAAACGCGTACTCCTCGCCCGGCCACTCGGGCCGGGGCTTGCACAATTCGTTGAAAGCGTATTCACACATCGGTTTTGTCTCCCTGTAGAAACAGCGGCAGAAATTCCAGGAGCACAAACATGCGCGCCAGCATTTCGCCGTCAAAAACAGGATCGGCCACCAGCCGCCAGTCGGCGGCCAGGAATGAAAAATCCTCGCGCCGCAGCTTCAGCAGGCAGTTGCGGTTTTCAAACTCCAGCCGGTCAGGGTATTGGCGGAGCTGCTGCCCCTCGCCGCCGCGGCGGGCGCGCAGGATCCTTACCCCGCCGGGGCGGGGCGGCTCCAGGAAAAGGCCGTCCGCCGCCTGCGCGAAATCCTCCTGCCGCAGGTAAACGTGGGGCTTGTCCCGGTAGGGGGCGCCGGCGGTCGGGCAGAACGTGGCGCAGTGGCCGCAGGCATTGCAGAAGTCCACGACATGGACGAGCTGGTATTTCTGGCGGAGGTCGAGATAAGCGGACACGCTAAGCTCGGCCCCGTCCTTGCGCTTCACGGCCTGAAAAACAGGATAACGCTTGGGCTCGATCTGGAAGGCGACCAGGGCGCGGTTGGGGCAGACGCCGACGCACAGCAGGCAGAGATCGTCGCAGTGCAGGCAGCGCCGGGCTTCGCGCTGGGCCTCCTTGGCCGCCATGCCGGCGTCGGTCTTGAACAGGCCCCCCGCCCGCATGGTCTTTGCCGCCGACGCCGCAGCAGGGGCTTGCCCACCCGGCGGCGACGCCGTGGCGGGCTCCCGCCGCGAACGCAGCAGCTGGTGCCCGGCCCAGGTCAGGTCCGAGACCGGATCGGCTGACGGCGCGCCGACCGTCCTGCCGCTCAATTCCATGATCCGGCCCGCCGACCGGCAGCCGTCGGCGATGGCGCCGATCAGGGTCGAAGGGCCGCGGCGCGCGTCGCCGCCGACAAAAAGGCGGGGATGGCTGGTGCGGCCGTCGCCGCCGAGCACCTGCCATTCCGTGCCGGCCGGCAACCCGGAATTTTTTTCCTGGCCGATGGCCACGATCACCGCCTCGCAGACCAGTTCGAACTCGGAACCGAAAACCGGCACCGGCCGGGGGCGGCCGCTTTCGTCCGTTCCCTTCAGTTCCATGCGCGCGCAGAGCAGGGCCCATTCCCGGCCCGCGGCGGTTTCGATGCGCAGCGGCGCGGTCAATTCCAGAATTTTTACCCCTTCGGCCAGGGCAGCGCGGATCTCCGCGGCGGCGGCCGGCATGTCGGCCAGCCGGCGCCGGTAGACCACCGTGACCTTGCCGCGCGCGCCGACCAGGCGCCGGGCCGAGCGGGCGGCGTCCATGGCGCTGTTGCCGCCGCCGATGACCACGACCTGGCGGCCGATGGGGGGCGTTTCGCCGCGCTTCACCGCGGCCAGAAACTCCAGGGCGTCGAAGACGCCGGCCGCGTCCTCCTCGGGAATGAGCATTTTCCGCCCCGGCCCGGCGCCGCAGGCCAGGAAGACCGCATGGAATGTATCCAGGAGCTTCGCCAGCTGGGCCGGGTCGACGGCCTGGCCGAAGCGAAAGACCACCCCCATTTTTTTCAGGCGCGAAACGTCGTCTTCCAGGGCCGCGGCGCCGAGTCGGAAACCGGGAATGACCGACGCCGCCAGCCCGCCGGCCGCGTCGCGGGCTTCGAAAACCTCGACCCAGAAACCGGCCTGGATCAGGTCGCGGGCGGCGGCCAGGCCGGCCGGTCCGGCTCCGACCACCGCGATGCGCGTGGCGTCGCCGAGGGACGCCGAGTCCGCTGCCGGGATCCTGCCGTTTTCAACGGCGAAGCGCTTGACCTCGCGTATGGCGAGCGCCCGGTCGAACAGGCCGCGCGTGCAGCGCCCCTGGCATTTCTCGTCGCAGACCATGCCGCAAACGGCGGGGAGCGGGTTGGTTTCCCAGATCACGGCCTTGGCCCGGTCGGCATCGCCCCGCCCGACCCAGTGCAGGTATCGGGAAACATCCTGGCCCACGGCGCAGGCGTCGCGGCAGGGGGCCATGGCGCAGTCGAACCAGCCCAGGGCGCTTTTGCCCTTGAACGGCGGCGCGGGAAACAGCGGGGCGCGGCAGCCCTCGCCTTTTTCCAGCCCGGCTTCGTAATTTTTCAGGTTTTCCCTGACCGCCAGTGCCGGGTCTTTCATCCCGGCGCGCTTCAGGACCAGCTCGTCCAGGGATTGCGCCCGGCAGGCCTTCATGCCCCGGCGGATCTCCTCCAGGTACTGGCCCAGGCGGGCGTAGCCGCCGGGCCGCAGCAGGTCGCTGCAGACGGTCAGCGGCCGCAGGCCGCAGGCCAGAAGGTCGGCGGCGTTGAAGGCATCGGCGCCGGCCGAATAAGAGATGTCGAGGCGGCCCGCGAAATCGTCCTGCAGGCGCCGGGCCAGGGCCACGGCGATGGGCAGCAGCGGGCGGCCGCTCATGTAGACCGTTTTTTCCGCCTCGGGCAGCAGGCCGCGATCGTTCAGGCATTCCAGGGTGTTGGTCAGCTTGACGCCGAAATTCAGGTTGTTCCTGTCGGCGCAGGCCTGCAGGCTGCGCAGCAGGTCCAGCGCGGCGCCGTATTTGAGGTCGTGGGCGAAAGCCTGGTCCGGGACCTTGATGTCCCAGCCCAGGCGGTCGTTCAGCAGCCCGCGCAGGCGCTCCGGCCCCAGCAGGGTCGGGTTCAGCTTGATGGTGGTGTGCAGTTTTTTCTCGTTCAGGAGGTAAAGGCCGATCTTCTCGATCTCTGCGGGCGGGCAGCCATGCATGGTCGACAGGGTGACATTGTCGGAGATGCAATCGGGAATGTCGATCCTGGCGATGCCCGGGACTAGCGGCGCGAGCTCCCGGATCAGCGCCTCCTTCTCGCCGCGGCAGGAGGACATCCTGGCGAAAAATCGCTGCATGTTGGGCTGCAGGATGCCGGCCAGGTCGTAGCCCACGCTGAAGTTGAACAGGAAGCCCGGATCACGGGCGGGCGCGCTTTGCCGCTGGCGGTGCCTGAGCACGTGCAGCGCGACCCAGGCCGCCAGGTACTGGGCGAAGGAGTCATCCAGCGACAGTTCCTGCGACCATTCGCAGTTGAAGCCGGCGTCGTTGACGGCAATGCAGGGCTTGCGCACTTCCAACTGGTCAAAGGTCTGGACGGTCTTCAGTTCAATGAAACGGGCGCCGCAGAGCCAGGCCGAAACGATGTTCTGGGCCAGCTGCGTGTGCGGCCCCGGCGCCACTCCCAGCGGGGTCTCGAGTTGTCGTCCGCAACGGGCCAGGCGGAACGGGTCGGCGGCGCCGCCTTCAAAAAAAAGATCGCGGTGGATGCCGAAGATCTGGCCGCGCTTTTCCTCGGCCAGGATCCAGGCCAGCAGGGGCCCGGCCGCGAGCGGCGCGAATCGTTCAGCCATGCGCCCGCTTCGCCGTCATGGCAAATTTTTCGAACACGGCCCGTCCCCCGGGCGGATTCAGCCGCGGCCGCCCATGGTCAGGGCCATGATGGCCTTGGCCGTATGCAGCCGGTTCTCGGCCTCATCGTAGACGAGGGAGATCGCCTCGTCGTCGATCACCTCGTCGGTCACCTCGCGGTTGCGGTCCGCCGGCAGGGCGTGCATCAGCTTGACATCGCGGTCGGCCAGCCGGGCGCGGCGGCGGTCGAAGATCCAGTCCTTGTGCTTGGCCAAACGGGCGGCCATCTCTTTTTTGCACTCCGCCTCGTTTTTCAGGTATTCGTCGACGGCGTAGCGGCCGAAACCGCCCCAGTTCTTGGGGATGACCACCTGCGCCCCCTTGACCGCCTCGTCCATGTCGTGGGTGAAGCTCAGCTTGCCGCCGCCGGCCTTGGCGTTGAGCCTGGCCTTGTCGACGATCGCCTGGTTCAGCGGAAAATCGGGAGGATGGGCCACGGTGACGTCCAGGCCGTAGCGCGGGAAGAGGAGGATCTGCGTCTGGGGCACGGAAAGAGGCTTGGCGTGCGATTCGGCGTAGGCCCAGGAGACCGTCACCTTCAAGCCCCTGGGGTCGCGGCCGAAGTGCTCGAAAATGGTCATCAGATCGGCCAGCCCCTGGAAGGGGTGGTAGACGTCGTCCTGCAGGCTCATCACCGGGCACTTGGCATGCCGGGCCATCTCGTTAAGGTAGGCGTTGCCGCTGCCGTAGAAGCAGTTGCGCGCGGCGATGCCGTGGCCCATGCGCGAGAGGATGATGGCCGTATCTTTGGCCGATTCGCCGTGGGAGATCTGCATCTTGTCGGCGGTCAGGTCGTGGGCGTGGCCGCCGAGCTGGGTCATGCCCGCTTCCATGGAGTTGCGCGTGCGCGTCGACTGCTCGAAAAAGATCATGAACAGCGTCTTGTCCCGCAGCAGCCGGTGCGGCTCGCCCAGGGCGAATCTTTTCTTCAGGTCGAAGGCCGTTTCGAAGACGGTGTCGAGGTCGTTCTTGCTCCAGTCATCCTCAGTGATGAAATGGCGGTTATGGAAGATCGAGTTCATGGCTCGCTCCTTGGTTTTGTTAGTGAAAAATATAGCATTAGTGCCAGCGTATGTCAAAATGAAGCGTATATCGACCTAAAGTGACAAGTAACAAGTGACAAGTGACAAGAAAGAGAAAGTCGCATGAACCGACCTCGACCGATTGACAAGGGACCGCATTAAGTCGATTTCTTGCAGTTCTTCTTCCTCGTCACTCGTCACTTGTCACTCGTCACTGGGCTCACTTCATGCTCAACGCGTACAGCGCATAAAATGCGGAAGCTTTGACCAGGTCGTCGATGGCGACCTTCTCGTTGGGCGCGTGGGCCATGACCTCGTCGCCGGGGCCGAAGCCGATGCAGGGGATGCCGTGGATGCCGGTGATGGCGATGCCGTTGGTCGAAAAGGTCCACTTGTCCACGCGCGGCTCCTCGTTGAAAAGCGCGCGGAAGACTCCTTGGGCGCGGGAAACCGCGGGATGGGCGGCAGCGACGGTCCAGGTCGGGTAGTACTTTTCCATGCCGTATTCCATTCCGGTATAGGCCTTTTCGCGATACTCCAGCACCTCGACGCTGGCGGACTGCCCGGCGACCAGCGCGCGCACTTCGGCCAGCGCCGTTTCCTTGGTCTCGCCGGTCGTGAGGCGGCGGTCGAGGTGGATGCGCGCATAATCGGCGACGGCGCAGAGCGAGGGCGAGCCCGAGACGAATTCGCTGACCGTGACCGAGCCCTTGCCCAGAAAATCGTCACCGGCCAGGCGCTCGTTCAGCTTTTCGATTTCCAGGCAGGCGCGCGCCCCCATGAAGATGGCGTTCCTGCCCCGCTCGGGCGCCGAGCCATGCGACGACAGCCCCTTGAAGCTGACATGCATCTCCATGCGGCCGCGCTGGCCGCGGTAGACGCCCAGGGCGGTCGGCTCGGTGCTGATCACCAACTCGGGCCGGATTTTCTCCTCTTCGATGATGTATTTCCAGCACAAGCCGTCGCAATCCTCCTCCATGACCGTGCCGGTAAAGAGGACCGAGAAGTCATCTGGCAACCCCAGATCCTTCAGGATACGGCCGGCCGTGACCATGGCCGCCGCTCCCCCCTTCTGGTCGACGCTGCCGCGGCCGTGCACGAAGCCGTCGGCGATGCGGCCGGAAAAGGGCGGCTCGCTCCAGTTCTCGAGGTTGCCCTGGTCCACGGTGTCGATGTGGGCGTCGATGGCCAGCAGGCGCTTGCCATGACCGACGCGGCCGTGAACGCTGCCCAGGCCGTCGAGGCGTACGCTGTCGAAGCGCGACTCCCTCATCAGCCGCTGCAGCTCGGCGGCCATCTCCTGTTCCTTGCCCGAGGTCGACTTGATCCTGACCAGGCGCGAAAGGTTCTGCGTTGTGTAGTCCCGGTATTGTTCGGCCAGCTGCAGCACTTTTTCGGCGGTTTTATCCATGAGCGCTCCTTATTTTTCTTCGAGCCAGGCCAGCACCTTTTCGTTGGTCAGGGGCGCGGCGTACGGCAGCGCCTGGCCGGGGCGGAAGGCGCGCATGGCGGCCAGCAGGGCGAAATAGGCGCCGATGCCGTACATGAAGGGCGGTTCGCCGACCGCCTTGCTGTTCATGACCGCGGCGGGGTTGGGAGCGTCCTGCAAAAAGCGGACATCGATCTCCGCCGGCGCCGTGCGGATGTCGGGCACCTTGTAGGTGGAGAGGGTGTCGGTGAGCAGCCGGCCCTTTGGCGAATACAGCAGCTCCTCGAGCGTCATCCAGCCGACGCCCTGCACGATGCCGCCTTCGGCCTGGCCGCGGTCGGCCAGCGGATTCAGGCTGGAGCCGGCGTCGTGGACCGCCCGCACCGAATCGACGGTACAGGTGCCGCGCAGGCCATCGATGGTGGCTTCGACGATGGCGGTGCCGAAGACGTGGTAGGCGAAGGGTTCGCCCTTTTCCCGGGTGCGGTCGAAATGGATGCCGGGCGTGGCGTAGTGGGCCTGGGCGCTCAGGTTGACGCGGCCGAAATACGCGGCCTGCACCAGTTTTCCCCATGTCAGATCGGTCGCCGCGCCGTTGAGCCAAACCGTTTCAGATCGGATCGCCAATCCGGCCGCATCGGCGCTTGACAGTTTTTCGGCCGCCAGCCGCAGCAAGCGCCGGCGGATCTCCGCGCAGGCCAGTTCGACCGCCCTGCCGTTCAGGTCGGCGCCGGTCGAGGCCGCGGTGGGCGAGGTGTTGGCCACCCGCTGGGTGCACGTGCTCTCCATGCGCAGGCGCGCCTGGGATATGCCCAGAGTGCGCGCCGCCACCCGCAGGATCTTGTTGTTCACCCCCTGGCCCATTTCCACCGCGCCGCTGGAGACCGAGACGCTGCCGTCGGTGTAGACGTGGACCAGGGCTCCGGCCTGGTTCAGGTGGGTGCTGGTAAACGAGATGCCGAAGCACACCGGCATCAGGGCCAGCCCCTTTTTGCTGAGGGCGTTGGCGACATTGAATGCCCGGACCCTGGCCCGGGCCCCGGCCAGGTCGAAAGACGAGACCGCCTCGTCCCAGCAGCGTCGGGCCCGGCAGTTTTTTACCTTCTGGCCATAGGGGAATCCGTCGCCTTCGCTGAGCAGGTTCTTTTCCTGCAATGCGGCCGCGTCCAGCCCCAGTTTCTCCGCGGCCTGGAAAATGGCCGCCTCCAGCACGAACATGGCCTGGGGGCCGCCGAAACCGCGGAAGGCGGTGAAGGGCGGCAGGTGGGTGCGGCAGGAGATGCCCGTGGCTTTGACGTTGGGGATACGGTAGCTGTTGGTGGCGTGGAACAGCGTGCGCTCCAGGATGGCGGGCGAAAGGTCGGCGGCGGCGCCCGCGTTCTGGTAGTAGGTCACCTCGTAGGCCAGGATCCGGCCGGCGCCGTCCAGGCCGATCTTGAAATCCGAAGAGTACGGGTGGCGCTTGCCGGTCAGGCGCATGTCCTCGCCGCGGTTCAGGACCAGCTTGACCGGCCGGCGCAGCCGGCGCGCCGCCAGGGCCGCCAGCACGGCCCAGGCCGTGGCCTGGTCCTCCTTGCCGCCGAAGGCGCCGCCCAGGCGGAAGACCTCGACCGCCACCTGGCTCATGGGCATGCCCAGCACGCGGGCGGTGATGCGCTGCACCACGGCGGGCGACTGGGTGGCCGAGATCACGCGCAGGGTGTCTTTTTCGCCGGGTACGGCCACGGCGGCCTGGGTTTCCAGGTACAAATGCTCCTGGCCGCCCGAGTCGACCCTGCCGGCGACCACCAGGGAACAGGCCGGCCAGGCCTGTTCGACGTCGCCGCAGGCGAAGGTGCGCGCCGGCGAGATCAGCAGGTTTTCGGCGGCAGCCTGGCGCGGATCCAGGACGGCAGGAAGTTCCTCGATCTCGAGTTCCACGGCCGCCAGGGCCCGCCGGGCCAGGAGCGGAGTCGCGGCCGCCGCCAGGGCCACCGGCTGACCGATGAAATGGACTTCCCTGTCGGCCAGCAGGGGTTCATCGGGGATGATGCCGCCGATCTGGTTCTCGCCCGGGATGTCGGCGGCGGTGAATACCGCGGCCACACCCGGCATCCTGCGCGCCGCTTCAACGTCCAGCCTTGCGATGCGGCCGTGGGCCAGGGGCGAGGGCAACGCCGCGGCGTGCAGCAGCCCGGGAAAATCGTCCAGGTCATCGGTGAAAAGCGATTCGCCGCGCGCGTGGAAATAGATATCGTTCTGCTTCACGGCAGTTCTCCGGCATTCAGGCGCCCGGGGAACAAGTCCAGGAAATGGGCGAACAGCAGGCGGCGCAGCAGCGATTTCTTGTATGGCGCCGAACCGCGGACATCGCTGATCGGGGCGATCTCGGTTTCGGCTATGGCGGCCCATTCCCTGACCAAGGCCGGCGAGACCGTTTTACCGATTAAAAATGCCGATGCGGCGCGCAAGTACAAGGGCACCGGGGCCACGCCGCCGGCCGAAACATGGGCGGCCGCGATGCGTTCCCCGGCCATTTCCAGGCCCAGGGCCGAATTTACCGAGGCGATATCCTGGTATTGGCGCCGGGCCACCTTCTCGAAATGGAAGGAGACGCCGTTTTTAGTCAGCGGCACGCTGATCCAGGCCACGGTCTCGTTTTTTCGCAAAGCCAGCTTTTTGTAGCCCAGGAAGAAATCGCGCAGGGCCATTTCGCGCACACGGCCGCGGCCGCGCAACCCGATGCCGGCGTCCAGGGCCAGGGCGATGACGCTCAGGTCGCCGATGGGCGAGGCGTTGACGATGTTGCCGCCGACGGTGGCCCGGTTGCGGACCTGGGTGGAGGAGACCCGGCCCAGGCAGGCGGCCAGCCCGGGCAGGGCGGCCGCCAGCAAGGACGATTCCATGATTTCGGCCACGGTCGTGGCGGCGCCGATGAAGATGCGGCCGGCGGACGGCCAGATCCCGGAAAATCCCGGCTGCCGGGAGAGGAGTCGCAGTTCTTTTTCCGGAAGCTCGCTGCCTCGCTGCACGTAAAGGTCGGTGCCGCCGGCCACGACCACGGCGGTTTTTCCCGGGCCCGGCTCCCGGGGCGCTCCCGCCGCCAGGGCCGACAGGCGCGCGGGCATGGCGGGAAAATAAGCGGGCAAAATGCCCAGCCCGCAAAGCGCCGCCAGCCGGTCGGGAGCGGCCTGCAGCCCGGGGCGGACCTGGCGCAGCAGCTTTTCCACGGCTCGGCGGATCGAAACATAGCCGGTGCAGCGGCAGAGGTTGCCCTCGATGGCCGTGATGGCCTCATCGCTCTGCAGTTCCCGGCTGTTGAGCAGGAAGCTGGTCAGGCTGACGACCATGCCCGGGGTGCAGAAGCCGCACTGGCTGCCCCCTTCGCTGACCAAGGCCTGCTGCACCGGGGTCAGGTCTTTGCCGTTCAGCCCCTCGATGGTGACCACATGGCAGCTTTCGGCCTCGGCCAGGGGCAGCAGGCAGGAAACCACGGCCCGATAGCGGACAGCGCCGTTTTCCAAGCGGCCCAGCAGGACGGTGCAGGCGCCGCAATCGCCTTCGCGGCAGCCTTCGCGCGTGCCGGTCAGGCGTTGGTCGCGGCGGATGAAATCGAGGAGCACGGTCCCGGGCGGCAGGGTGCTGCGCACCGCCGTACCGTTCAAAAAGAAAGCCATTTCCCTGTTCATCACTTGAGCCGCGGTCCCAGTCCTAAAAACCGGTTGAGATCAGCCAAACCGTCAGCCCGACGCAGGCCAGGGTGAACGCGGAAAAAACCGGAAAGACAAACCATTTTTTTTGCAGCCATAAGGGCACGATCATGGCCTCCAGTTTCCGGCCCAAAGCGTAGCCCAGCGGGAACAACAATGCCGCCAGCAGGGCGGCGGGGACGACGCGGGTGAGCATGTAGGCGGCGGCGCCCCCGGCATAATGGAAAGAGAGCAGGTGGCGGCAGGGGGCGACGAAGCGGCCCAGGGCGAAAAAGGAGGCGCCCGCGCCAAAAGCCGCCCCAAAAGCCACGGCGCTCTTCGGCCGCCAGCCTCCGGCCACGCGCCTTTTGAACATCCCCACCGCGGCGAACAGGAAAGCGCCGTTGAGCAGGATGGCCAGGTGGGCGTTGGCCTGGCAGAACAGGGGCAGGCCCAGCAGCGGCACGGCCAGCCACTTGCTCAAGACACCGATGACGGCGATGCCGGGGATCACCCGCGCCTGCTTGAACACGGCCAGCCCCAGGGCCATGAGGGCGAATCCCATGCCGGTCACCAGCGGCCCCCTGAGGGGCAGGCCGGCTTTGCGGATGAAGCCGCCCAGGCCGGCCTCGACCAGGCCCAGGAGCGCCCCCAGCAGGATGATATTCAGCAAATAAAATTTCCAGGACAAGGACTCGTTATGGACAGCCATGCGCACCTCTGGGGCTCGTTGAGAGCCTCGTTAATATTAAAGAACCAGGCGCGAATTGTCAAACAATAAGATCAGGGAAGGACTCGGCGTAAGGTGCAAGGTGTAAGGCGTAAGGCAAGAAAAAGCCACTGGCAATTTTGTTTGCCTTCTCTTACCCTAAACCCTACGCCCTACACCTTACACCGAGTTCTTGTCCATCTATATATTATTCAGCTATAATCGGCTGATGAAAAGCTATAGAAAGGAACTGTGGTTCCAGACGCCGCACCGGCGGGCGTTCATCAACATCACGCCCGAGGTGGAGCTGGCATTGAATGAAAGCGGCGTACAGGAGGGGCTGGCCCTGGTCAACGCCATGCACATCACGTCCTCGGTATTCATCAACGACGACGAATCCGGACTGCACCAGGACTACGAAAAGTGGCTGGAGAAACTGGCTCCGCACGAGCCGGTTGCGGCCTACCGCCACAACCTCAGTGGCGAGGACAACGGCGACGCCCATCTCAAGCGCCAGGTCATGGGCCGCGAGGTGGTCGTTGCCGTCACGCAGGGCCGCCTGGACTTCGGCCCCTGGGAGCAGATATTCTATGGCGAGTTCGACGGCCGGCGCAAGAAGAGAGTGCTGGTGAAGATCATCGGGGAATGAGGTTCGATGTTCGAGGTTCGATGTTCGACGTTGAAGAAACCGGAATCAACTGCAAAGGGTTCGAACTAATACTTTTTTCTTAAACTTCGAACTTCGAACCTGCCTCTTCAGTTCAATGGGTTCGTCTCGCGCTGATGATCGAGGCCCCGGTCACCGCGGCGATGATGATCGCCCCGCCGATGATGGCGTTCAGCCCCGGCGCTTCGCCCAGGGCCAGGAAGACCCAGACCGGGTTGAACACCGGCTCGATCACGGCGACCAGGTTGGCGAACACGGCCGGGATGCGCTTGATCGCCGCGGTGAACAGGATGGCCGAGACGCCGACCTGGAATACTCCCAGCATGGCGATGGCGCCGGCCGCCCCCCAGGTGAAAACCGGCAGCGGCAGAAACAGGGAGACGCCCAGGCCGATGGCGGCGGTGAGCCAGTGGGCCAGCAGGATCGACTCCAGCGGCGACTCGTTTTTTTGCATGCGCATGAAAATATAGTAAAAGCTGAAGACCAGCCCCGACAGCAGCGCCAGGACGTTGCCCAGCAGCCGGCCGCCGCCGAGCTTGTCCATGAACAGCAGGACCATGCCGGCGCCGACGAAGGCGAAGGCCAGCCAGTGCTCCCAGCGTGCCCGCTCCTTCAGCAGCCAGGCGCCGATGATGGCGGTGAAAACCGGGCCGACATACTGCAGCAGGATGGCGTTGGCCGCGGTGGTCGTCTTGTTCGCGGTCACGAAAAGCAGCATGGTGGCCGTCTGGGTCAGGGCGGCGCCGATCTGCGGCAGGGACCAGTGGAATTTCGGCCGCCGCAAATAAACGAAGATGACCAGCGACGAGATCAGGCTGCGCATGCCGGCGATGGCGAAGGGATTCCAGTCGATCACCTTGATGAACAGGCCGGCGATGCTCCACAGGAACGCGGTCAGCGCCATGGCCCAGATG
>JADFDP010000001.1 GCA_018262835.1 Candidatus Aminicenantota bacterium | reverse complement strand
CCGCATCGCGCTGCAGGCCGAGGTCGACCTGATCATCCTGGGCGGCATGGGCCTCAAGTACGACGACTACCTTTTTTTCAAGGACGCCTTGGAGCAGGGGGGCGCCCTGAGCCGGGCCGTCTTCTTCGTCCACACCGCCTCCGACCCCATCGTCGAGTGCCTGCTCGTGCCCGACATCGCCCTGGCCGTGGCCGAGGGCTTCGCCCTTAAGGGCAAGAAGGTGCTGGTCCTGCTGACCGATATGACCAACTTCGCCGACGCCCTCAAGGAGATCGCCATCACCATGGAGCAGGTGCCGTCGAACCGCGGCTATCCCGGCGACCTGTACACCCAGCTGGCGGCCCGCTACGAGAAGGCGGTCGACTTCTCCGGGGCGGGCTCGATCACCATCCTGGGCGTGACCACCATGCCCGGCGACGACGTCACCCACCCGGTGCCTGACAACACCGGCTACATCACGGAAGGGCAATACTACCTGAAGAACGGGCGCATCGAGCCCTTCGGCTCGCTCTCCCGGCTCAAGCAGCTGGTCAACAAAAAGACCCGCGCCGATCACCGCGCCCTGATGGACGGCATGATCACCCTCTACGCCGCCTACAAGGAGTCCCTGGAAAAGAAATCCATGGGCTTCAGGATGACCGACTGGGACCAGAAGCTGCTGAAATACGGAGTGATCTTTGAGCAGGAGATGATGGACCTCTCGGTCAACATTCCCCTGGAGGATGCCCTGGACAACGGCTGGCGCATCCTCGCTTCCTGCTTTTCGCCTGAGGAGACCCGGCTGCGCAGCGAGCTGGTCAAGAAATTCTGGCCGGCGCGGCATGGCGGAGGCGCCGGCTGAACATGGCCGTAAAGCTGACCAAGAACGAGCTGAAAAGACAAAAAGACGCCCTGAAGCGCTACCGCCGCTACCTGCCGACCCTGCTCCTCAAGAAGCAGCAGCTGCAGATGGTCATTCGCCAGCTGGAGGGACGTCTGGCCGATGAAATCCGCAAGCGCCAGGGGCTGGCCGACGGCGCGGCATCATGGCTCGATCTCTTTGCCGAGCCGTTCCCTTTCCCGGAGTGGCTGAAGGTCAAGAATGTGGAGACCGGAACGACCAACGTCGCCGGGGTGGAGATCCCCGTTTTCCGCTCCATCGAATTTATGCATAAAAGCCACGACCTGTTCCTGACTCCGCCCTGGGTCGACCCGGCCCTCTCCCTGTTCGCCGGGCTCGCCCGCCTCGACGTCGAGATCGCATTGCTGCGGCGGCAGGTCGTCCTGCTGGCGGCCGAGCTGCGGGTGACCAGCCAGCGGGTGAACCTTTTCGAGAAGGTCAAGATCCCCCAGGCGATCGAGAGCATCCGCAGGATCCATATCTACCTCGGCGATCAGCAGACCGCTGCAGTGGTCAGGGGAAAAATAGCCAAAAAGAACCTGTTGAGAAGGGCGGCAGCATCATGATCGTCGCCATGAAGAAAGCCACGGTGATCGCCCGCCGGGGGGAGATGCAGGAAACTTTGCGCAAGCTCCGCAAGCTCGGCGTCCTGCACCTCAGCGCCATACCCGCCCAGGTGGCGTCGGCCCAGGCGTGGCGGGAAAAAAAGATCCTTCTCGAAAAAGCCCTGGCCGTGATCTCCCCTCCTGGCAAGGGACCTTCCGGGCCGCCGGCGGGAACTTTCAGGGGAGACGGCCTGGAAGCCTCCCTGGCCGCGGCCCGCTCCATACTGGACAAGCAGGATGCCATCCGCGTGCTCGGCGAAGAATCCGAAGATTTGCAGAAGGAAGCGCTACGCCTGCATGACTGGCAGGGAGTGTCGCTTCCCGATCTGCGCGGCATCCGGGACCAGGGCTACGAGATCCGCTTCCTTGAAGTCCCGGGCAAAAAGATCGGCCGGATCCCGCCCGAGATCAACGCCTTTGTCGTCAAGCGCACCCGGACGCTGCTCTGGGTGGCCCTGGTCCTGAAGGCAGGCACCGTTTTTCAGAGCGAACTCAAGGCGCTGGATCCTCCCGGGCGCAGCGCCGCCGAGCTGGAAAAACTGCAAGCCGAGAACCGCTCCGACCTGCGCCAGTTCCGCGGGGAGCTGGAGGCGCTGGGCGCCGAGGCCGGCGATCTGGAGCGTGCCGTCCATGCCGCCGCCCGGGAGATCGAGCTGGCCGAAGCGGCAGCGGCCATGGGCCATACCGAAGCGCTCAGCTATTTAGCCGGTTTTTTGCCGGGCGATCAAGCCCAACGCCTGAAGCAATACTGCCGGGACAACGGTTGGGCGCTGCTGCTCCAGGATCCCGCCGCTGAGGACGACGCTCCGACCGTCGTCCGTAACAGCCGCTGGATCGACATCATCCAGCCTGTGTTTCAACTGCTCGGCACCATACCCGGTTACCATGAATTCGACATCAGCTTTTTCTTCCTGCTGTTTTTCACCTTCTTTTTCGCCGCCATCATCGGCGATGCCGCATACGGCCTGATCTTCTTTTCCGCCTCCCTGCTCCTGCGCAGCCGCTCGCGCCGCCGGCAGCAAGAGCCCCCGGCCATCCTGGCGCTGATGACGATCCTGAGCTTCGCGACCATCGTTTGGGGAGTTTTGACCGGCACCTGGTTCGGCTCGCAAAAGCTGGCCTCGCTGCCGTGGCTCTCCTGGATGACCATCCCGGCGCTCTCCTCATTCAACCCCAGGAGCGGCGAGACGTTCAAGATCATCTTTTTCACCGTCGGCGCCCTGCATATTTCCATCGCCCATTTCTGGAGCTTTCTCCGCCAGGCCAAGGAGAAGCCCTTTATCCGCTCACTGGCCCAGCTGGGCTGGCTGACCCTGGTTCTGGGCCTGTACTTTTTGGTACTGAACCTGGTGATCAGCAGCGAGAGATTCCCCGTTCCCCTTCACGCCAAATGGATGATCGCCTGCGGCTTCCTGTTCGTCATCGCCTTCTCCCGCCAGCAAGGCCGGTTTTTCCACGGCGTGGCCATGGGGGCCGCCAACCTGCTGACGACTTTCCTGAGCAGCATCAGCGCTTTCGCCGATATCATTTCCTATATCCGTCTTTTTGCCGTCGGACTGGCCGGAATAGAAATTTCCAAGAGCTTTAACGGCATTGCCGCCGGACTCGGAACCGGCCCGTTCGCCATCCTCATTGGCGGCATCATCCTGCTGTTCGGACATTCGCTGAATATGGCCATGGGCGCCCTGTCGGTCGTGGTTCACGGAGTGCGTTTGAATATGCTGGAATTTTCCGGGCATCTGGGCATGGAGTGGTCGGGAAAGCCCTACAAGCCCTTTAAGGAGTAAAAGATGAACTTTAGTCTGATCGGAATCGGTGCCACCATGGCCCTGTCCGCCGTCGGCTCGGGCATCGGCGCCGGGGTGGCGGGCATGGCGGCGATCGGGGCCTGGAAAAAATGCTTTGCTCTGAACAAGCCGGCCCCGTTCATGCTGGTGGCTTTTGTCGGCGCCCCCCTGACGCAGACCGTCTACGGCTTCATCCTCATGAACGCCCTCAGGGCGGCCATCGGGAAATTGGACCCCGGCCTGATCCTGGGCATCGGCATCTTCGGCGGGCTGGCCATGGGCGTATCGGCCTGGTACCAGGGCAAGGCGGGGGCCTGCGCCGCGGACGCGTTCGCCGAGACCGGCAAGGGGTTCGGCAACTATATCATGGTCATCGGCCTGATCGAGACCGTGGCCCTGTTCATCATGGTCTTCATGCTGGGCGTGATCGGCTAAAAAAAAGGTAGAGGGTGCAGGGTTTAGGGTATAGGGGAAGAAAAGCAGGCAGGTAAATTAAAATGCCGTCACTTTTCCTGATCCTCAACCTTACGCCTTGCACCTTGCACCGATTTTATTTTTTATCTGATGATTATGAGCACCGTTTTACCTGGGGGTAATAATATCATGCCGATAAACGCAGAAAATATTTTCGCCAACCTGGAAAACGTGCGCCGGCGATCGCCGCTGGTGCACAATATCACCAATTACGTGGTTATGAATACAACCGCCAACGCCCTGCTGGCCGTGGGCGCCTCGCCGGTCATGGCCCATGCCCCGGAAGAGGTGGAAGACATGGTGAACATCGCCTTGGCGCTGGTGATCAACATCGGCACCTTGAGCGGCCATTGGGTGGAAGCGATGTTCAAGGCCGCACTCCGGGCGAAGAAAAAAGGCATCCCCATCGTGCTCGACCCCGTGGGGGCCGGCGCCACCCCATACCGCACGCGAACGGTCCGCGAATTGATCCAGGCCGTGCCGCCGGCCATCGTGCGCGGCAACGCCTCGGAGATCATGGCCATGATTGACAACTTGACAAAAACCAAGGGCGTGGATAGCGCTGCCGCCACCGAAGCAGCCTTAGACAGCGCCAGTCACTTAAGCCAGCAGCTGGACAGCGTGGTTTGCGTCAGCGGTGAAACTGACTATATCGTCGATAAAAAAAATGTGGCCATGATAAAAAACGGCCATGCCTGGATGCCGAAAGTCACCGGCCTGGGCTGTACGGCCTCGGCCCTGTGCGGAGCCTTCGCCGCGGTCAACCCCGACCCTTTCGCAGCCACCGCTTCCGCCATGGCCGTGATGGGCATCGCCGGCGAGATCGCCGCGGAAAAATCTTCGGGCCCGGGCAGCCTGCAGGTGGAGTTTTTGGACGCGTTGTTCAACCTGAATAGCGCAGAAATAGAACAGCGGTTGAAGATGGCCTGAAAGGAATCAAGGCGCCAGCCTCAAACTCATCCCCCACCCCCCGCGTTGCGGGATGGCCTCGCCAGATGCCTCGTAAAACCTCGGCATGGCGATGCGTACCTTCTCTTGCGAAGAGAAGGGGAAATATCACAAGTATTCTTCCCCCTCTCTTTGCGAAGAGAGGGGGCGAGGGGGTGAGTTGAAGATCAAAAGCTAGCATTGAAAGCCAGGTTGAATGATGCTCTATTTAAAAATCCTATTTACCGCCTTAACTCGGGCTGCGGTATCGTCCCGGAATTCACGCACCATGGCCAGGTACTTGGCCCCGGCCGCCTTGACCGCGGCCATGTTCTCCAGGTTGACGCCGCCGATGGCCACAAGCGGCAGGGAAACCTCGGCGGCGATGCGGCGCAAACCATCCAGCCCGACCACGGGATATCCCGCTTTGACCGGCGTGGCGAATATGGCGCCAATGCCCAGGTAGTCGGCGCCCTGGCGTTCGGCTTCCAGGGCTTCGGCCAGGGTAGAACAGGATACACCGATGATCATTCCCGCCGGCAGCAAGGAACGGGCGTCGGAGATGGCAATGTCATCTTGGCCGATGTGCACGCCGTCGGCCTGGCTGAGGATGGCGATGTCGAGCTGATCGTTGACGATGAACAAGGTTCCGCTCTCCCGGCAAAAAGCGTGGATCTGGCGGACCGTCTCCAGCCGCTGCGCCGCCGGCGCGTCCTTTTCGCGGTACTGGACGATGCGGGCGCCACCCCGGCACGCTTCCCGGGCCACCCGCAGGTGGTCGTTGCTGGTGACGACATAGGCGCCTGCCGGCAGGACCTGGAAGCGCTGCCGCGGCTGCAGCGGCCGCGAGGCGCGCTCGATGATGCGGGCGTGGCTTTGAAAAGCCAGCTCGGGCAGTTGGCCAAGCGGAAAATAGGCGGCGGCCTGCGCATCATCGCCGGCCATGAGTTCGCCGCCCAGGGCGCCGGCCCGGTAACCGATCACCAGCACCGCGCGATACCAGGGATGCGGGCTCATCTCCAGTCCGATCGGCTCTTCAATCCGGCCACAGATCCCGGTTTCCTCCTGCAGCTCGCGCAATGCGCATTGTTCGGGAGTTTCATCTGTTTCCTGGAAACCGCCGGGCAGGCACCATTTGCCCTTTCCCGGCTCCACGGCGCGCCGCACCAGCAGCAGCTCATGCCGCGCATTGAACACCACCACCGCCGTGGCCGGCACCGGGTTTTCATAGACCGCGGCCCGGCAGGCCGGGCAGAAATTCCGCTCCCTGTTTTCCAGGCAGCGCTTCTCCAGTTTTCTCCCGCAGCGCGGGCAGAACAATTTTTCCATAAGTATAACCCCGGCCGGGATGAATACGCTCCGAAGCACCCGGCAATCAAGCAAACCCAAGTGTAAGCCCCCTGCCCCAAAAAAACAAGCCGCCGTGAAATTCGGCTCATGGCCGGTTTCTGCTATAATGGCGCCAATGGCTGAAAAAACGATCAGCGAGATCGCCAAGCTCTGCGCCGACTGCGGCACCTGCCAGTCGGCCTGCCCCGTCTACCAGGCCGAGCTCAGCGAACCCAATTCGCCGCGCGGCAAGGTGAACCTGATCAAGGCCGTGGACGACGGCCGCCTCGAGGCCAACGTCCGCAACCGCAAAATGCTCTACCAATGCCTGGTCTGCGGCGGCTGCGAGCAGGCCTGTCCCAACGGCGTCGAATTCACATCCATGATCATCGCCTACCGCAACCGGATATCGAGCGGCAGCCGCATTCCCTGGCTGAAAAAAATGATCCTCTTTTTTTACCAGGGGTTCATTTTGCGGAAAGTGCTCTGGCTGCCGCGGCTGCTGGCGCGCACTCCCTTGAAAAAAAAGCTCTCCCTGCCCTCCTTCCGGGGCGGCGGCCTGAAAAAGATCATGGACCGGGACCGAGCCGGTGAATACGACGTCCTGCTCTTCCCGGGCTGCGTGCTCACTTATTTCTACCCGCGCCAAACGATCGAGATCAAAGCGCTCCTGGAAAAGCAGGGCTTCAGCGTCCTCTACCCGCCGGGCCTGCAATGCTGCGGCTTCCCATACCTCTCGCAGGGCTGGGGCGATAAATTCGCCGCGCTGAAAAAAAAGAACGAGACGGTTTTCAAACGCTATCGCTTCAAGCGTATCGTCGTCCCCTGCTCCACCGGAGTGCTGGCTTTCAAAAAATACTACGACCTGCCCGGGATCGAGATCTTCGAGCTGGGCGACTTCATGTTCCACCATTGCCGTGACGGCGCGGTCGACCCGCGCTTCGTTGAGCAATTCCAGGGCCCCTTCACCTACCACGATCCCTGCCACAACCTGAAATCGCTGAAACTGCAAAAAGAGGCGCGTCATTTTCTGGAGCAATTCGGCGACCGCTACCGGGATGATCCCTCGGCTCTGTGCTGCGGTTTCGGCGGCATTTTCAAGGTTGGCTTTCCGGCCACCTCGGCAAAAATTCTTGACAAAAAATCAACGAAACTGAACGAATTGGGCGTGGGAGCCGTGGTCACCTCCTGCCCCGGCTGCTACATGCAGCTGAAGGAAAGCCTGCCCATTCCCGTCTATTTCTTCAGCGATCTTTTTAAACGGTAAGTTTTCCGGTTTCTCGCCGTGTGCCGTCCACCGCCTGCTGCTTATGGCAGGCTCACACGCCATTCCCCTCCACTTTTTCGCGGAGCGCTGACGCATCCGCGAACCGATGGCCGTCTCCTCGCCGTCCACAAGGCGTTCCGGGGAATGCCGCTGCGCCTGCCTATTGCCTTTCTCTTACTTTTACCTTTGTCTTTTTCCTACCACTTCCGTCCACAGTCCGCCAAGTGCCTTTTCTTACTTTTAACCTTTTTCCTTTTGGTTTTCTTACCTTCCCGTACGCCGTCAGCCGTACACCGTGGGCCCTCTTCATTTGACAATCATTTCCCCTTTCATTACTATTTGCTGGCAAGGAGATGCCCATGATCGTAGAACTGGAAAAACTGACGGTAAAATGCCTCCTGGAAAGGACCTTCGAACAATATGGCAGCCTGCCCTCCATCACCTCGGTCGGCGAGCAGCCCATCGTCTATCTGCAGCTGAAGCAGCAGATCCAGGAGGTCGCCGCCAGCCTGCTGGCGCGCGGCATCCGCAAGGGCGACCGGGTGGCCATCATGGGCGAGAACTGCCCGAACTGGGTCATCGCCTATCTGGCCATCACCTCCATGGGCGCCGTGGCCGTCCCGATCCTGACCGGCTTCCCGGATACCGACACCCGGCATATCCTGCGCAATTCCGAAGCCCAGGGCATCTTCAACGAGCAAAAGCAGCGCGTCAAGCTGGAGGGCATGGACGACTCGACCCTGAAGTTCATCTGCGACCTGGAGAGCATGGAGTTCGAGGATCTGCAAAAGCCGCATGTCGGACTGATCGGAAAAACCCTGGCCCTGTTCAAGCGCGGCCGGTCCAAGAGCGCCGCCGACGCCGAGGTCCAAACCGACGTGCCCGAACCCGCAGCCGAAGACCTGGCGGTCATCATCTATACCTCGGGCACCACCGGCCATTCCAAGGGAGTGATGCTCAGCCAGCGCAACATCGTTTTCGATGTGGTCAACGCCATCGAACGCTTCCCGATCAATGCCGACGACCGCTTCCTTTCCATCCTGCCCCTGGCCCATACCTTCGAGGCCACCGGCGGCATGCTCTGCCCGATCGCCATCGGCGCCAGCGTTTATTACATGCGCGGCCTGCCCACGCCGCAAAAGCTCCTGGCGGCCATGGAAATCGTGAAACCGACCGCGGTCCTGACCGTGCCCCTGGTCATCGACAAGATCTTCCGCAAGAAGATCCTGCCGCAGATCCAGGGCAAGCTCATCATCAACAAACTGTACCCGCTTGCCTTTTTCCGCAGGAAGCTGCACAAAGTGGCCGGAAGGAAACTGGTGCAGTCCTTCGGCAACAAGCTGCGCTTCTTCATGTTCGGCGGCGCCTCCCTGAACGAGGATGTGGAGGTTTTCCTGCGCGACGCCGGCATCAGCTATTCCACCGGCTACGGCATGACCGAAACCGCACCGATCATGACCATCAATCCCTTCGGCCAGGTCAAGGTCGGCTCCTGCGGCAAGCCCATCCCGGGCATCGAAATGTCGATCCGCGAGCCGGACCCCCAGAGCGGCATCGGCGAGATCGTCGTGCGCGGCCCGATCGTCATGTCGGGCTACTATAAAAACCCCGACGCCACGGCCGAGACCTTCTTGCCGGGCGGCTGGCTGAAAACCGGCGACCTGGGATTTTTCGACGACCAGGGCTACCTGTTCATCAAGGGGCGCTGCAAGAACGTGATCATCGGCCCTTCCGGTGAAAACATCTACCCGGAGGCCATCGAGCAAAAGGTCCTGCAGGAGCCTTATTTCCAGGAAGCCGTGGTATTCGAAAGCAGCGGCAAGCTGCTGGTCAAGGCCTACCTGGACTATGATGTCCTGGACCGCGAGTTCGAGCGCAACAAGCTCAACGACGCCGAAGCGCGCAAGCTGACCGAGGACATCCTGGAACAGGCGCGGCAGCGCATCAACGCCCAATTGCCGGCCTTTTCCCAGATCAGCAGGATACTCGAACATCCGGAGCCGTTCGAAAAGACCCCAACCAACAAGGTCAAGCGCTACCTGTATATCACCCGCAGCAAATGAGTGGCGCCGGCCAAGAATGTCCCTGGCAAAAACCTTCTACTTGCTGAAAGACGCTGAACTGCAGACCGGAGCACTGTACGCCTTGATCGGCCTGAGCGTTGCGATTCTCAACCCCGAACTATCGGACCTGTTCAACGACCTGGCCGAGGAAGAACAACTGCACGCCCGGCAGATCGAGCTGATGCATGGCATTTTCCTGCAGAGCAAGGATGCTTTCCTGGAGGAAGATGCCGCCGAGAAGACCATCAGCGAATTCCTGCAGAACCTGGAAATGATCAAGCGCTATTTCAACCAGCACCATGCGCAGATGAAGACCCGCGACCTGCTCAGCCTGGCGCTCGACCTGGAAAGGCATCTGGTCGAGAGCCACAGCGCCTTTTTCATGAACATCCATGACGATTCGGTAAAGAAGCTCTTCGCCAACTTGAATTCGGGCAACCAGACCCACATCGGCAAACTGGAAAAATTCCAGCCCGGTTGAAACCCCGTTCTATTCCAGGCGCCGGATCTTTTCCTGGCTTCGCAGGCGGGAAAGGAGCTGCGTCACCGTGGCTTTTTCCAGGGGATGGACCCGTTTGGGGGCGATCTCGAACAGCGGCACCAGGACGAAGCCGCGCTGGCGCAGCCGCGGGTGGGGAATGGTCAATTCCGGAGTGGCCACAATCATGTCCCCGGCCAGCAGGATGTCGATATCGATCGACCGGTCATTATTATGGGATTTTTCCAGATCGCGCCCCTGGGACGCTTCATGTCCCTTGCATGCCGCCAGCAGGGCTTGCGGGCTCAGCCGGGACTCCAGCGCCAGAGCCAGGTTGTAGAACAAGGGGGCCCCGGGCATGCCCTGAGGTGTGGTTTCGTAGAGAGCCGACTTTCTTGTCACCCGGCCGCAGCTTTGCAGAAAAGCCACGGCTTTTTCAATGTTGGCGCGGCGGTCGCCAAGGTTTGCTCCCAGCCCGAGGTGATAAAGAATGATCATTGGGGGCGGACAGGCATCCCGCCGGTCACTCGACAAAAGAGTCGAAGATCCTGGCGAATTCGCGATGAATATCCTTGAATGCCGCCAGAACCATAGGGTCGAAGTGAGCGGGCATGGTGCGGCCGTCGCCGACGGTAATGATCTGGACCGTTTTTTCATGGTCGAACGCCGGCTTATATGGCCTGCGGCTGCGCAGGGCGTCATACTGGTCGACGATATTCATGATCCTTCCCTCGATGGGAATGGCTTCGCCCTTCAACCCGCGGGGATAGCCGCCGCCGTCCCAGCGCTCATGATGGTTGAGGGCGATGCTTTCCCCCAGGCGCAGGAAGGAAGATTCCGAACCGCTCAGGATTTTGGCGCCGATCTGCGTATGGCCCTTGATGATCCCCCATTCTTCGGCGCTCAAAGGGCCTTTTTTTAAAAGAACATTGTCCGGGATGCCAACTTTCCCGATATCATGCATGGGCGACGAGAAAAAAACCGACTCGACGAAATCATCCGCCCGCTTGAGTACCTGGGCCAGCAATCGGGCATAGTGGCTGGTCCGCTGGATATGGGTCCCGGTATCGTCGTCCCGGTATTCCGCGGCCAGGGTCAGGCGGTAGATCGTTTCTATATAGGAAGTTTTGATTTTTTCATGCGCCTGGTGCAGTTTCTCCATGGCCGCGCTAAGTTCCGCCGTTCTCGCTTTGACTTGCTCTTCCAAAATGTCATTGTGCTTTTTAAGGAAATCCCCATATTCCTTGATCTTCAGGTTGTTTTTGATGCGCAGGGCCAGCTCCTGTGAATTGAAGGGCTTGGTCAGAAAATCGTTGGCCCCCCTGGCGATGCCGGTCAGGCGGTCTTCCAGCGAATCCTGGGCGGTGACCATGATGACCGGGATATGGGCCGTGAGCACATCTTTTTTCAAGGCGGCGGTGGCTTCAAACCCGGTCATCTCCGGCATCATGGCATCCATGAGGATCAGGTCCGGCCCGTTTTCCCGCGCCACGGCCAGTCCTTGACGGCCGTTGCGCGCCACCAGGAAGTCGTAGCCCTGCTTGACGCACAATTTGCTGAGCAGGTCGACGATCGCGGCATCGTCGTCGACGATGAGGATCACTTTTTTTTCTGCGCTCTGCATCATGGCTTCTCCCTGGATTTCATCTTATGCAATCGGCGTGAAAAAAGCAAGAAAAATCACAACGCGCCCCGGCAGTGAACAAAAAAAGGCAAGGCACGTATAAACGACGTTGAGGAACCGAAGATGGTTTTGCCGGGGATTTTTTTCGCCACGCCGGGCAGGCCCTTAACCAGGGTGCCGGTTCATGAAAAAATCGCCAACAGCGGGTTCCCCAGGGAGGCAAAATGAAAAAACATATTTTTAAAGCTTTGGTCTTTCTCATGGCCGCGATGCTGGCTCAGGCGGCTGCGCCGGTCAAAAAAGAACCAGCCATGAACTCCGACCTGTTCTCCGGGCTGAAGTTCCGTTCCGTCGGCCCGGCTTTCAACTCGGGACGCATCGCCGACTTCGCCGTCAACCCGGTCAATCCCAAGCAGTACTTCGTTGCCGTGGCCAGCGGCCATATCTGGAAGACCGAAAACTCCGGCATCACCTGGACGCCCGTCTTCGACAACTACGGCGCCTACTCCCTGGGCTGCCTGGCCATGGACCCCGGCAATCCCAACGTGGTCTGGGCCGGCACCGGCGAGAACAACCACCAGCGCGCCCTGGGCTATGGCGACGGCGTGTACAAGACGGTCGACAACGGCAAAAGCTGGAAGAACATGGGACTGAAGGCATCGCGCCAGATCGGCATGATCCTGATCAACCCCAAGGACACCCGCACCGTCTACGTGGCCGCTGAAGGGTCGGCTTGGGGACCGGGCGGCGATCGCGGCCTGTTCAAGACCGTCGACGGCGGCCTGAGCTGGAGGAAAGTGCTGAACATCAGCGAGAACACGGGGATCAACTGCATGGTCATGGACCCGCGCGACCCCAATGTGATCATCGCTTCCTCGGAGCAGCGCCGGCGGCACGTGCACACCAAGATCGGCGGCGGGCCGGAAACGGCCATCCACAAGACCACCGACGGCGGCGCCACCTGGCGCAAGGTCACTTCGGGGCTGCCGACGGTCGACATGGGCGGCATCGGCCTGGCCATCTCGCCGGTGAATCCCGACGTGGTCTACGCCATCATCGAGGCAGCCGGGGACGAGGGCGGCTTCTTCCGCTCCAGCGACCGCGGCGAGTCGTGGAGCAAAATGGGGCCGCACACGGCCCAGGGACAGTACTACAACGAGATCTACTGCGACCCGCTCGACGTGAACAAGGTCTACTCGGTGGAAACGGTTTCCCAGGTCACGATCGACGGCGGCAAGACCTGGACGGCGCTGGGCTTGAAGCGCCGGCACGTCGACGACCACGCCTTGTGGATCGACCCCAGGGACACCGCCCATTTCATGATCGGCGGCGACGGCGGCATCTATGAGACCTATGACAACGGTGAGAACTGGCTGTTCAAGAGCAACCTGCCGGTGACCCAGTTCTACCGGGTGGCGGTCGACGAATCGTTGCCTTTCTATTTCATCTATGGCGGCACCCAGGACAACAATAGCATGGGCGGCCCCTCGCGCAACATCAGCTCCGACGGCGTCACCTCGGACGAATGGTTCAATACCGTCGGCGGCGACGGCTTCTTCTCGCAGGTCGACCCCACCGACCCCAACATCGTCTACGCCGAGTGGCAGTACGGCAACATCGTGCGCTACGACCGCAAGAGCATGGAGATCAACGTGATCAAGCCCCAACCGCGGCAGGGGGAGAAGACCTACCGCTGGAACTGGAACACGCCGCTGCTGATCAGCCCCCACTCCCATACCCGCCTGTATTGTGCGGCCAACAAGGTCTTTCGCAGCGACGACCGCGGCGACTCCTGGCAAGTGATCAGCGACGACCTGACGGCCCAGATCGACCGCGACACCTGGCCGGTCATGAACAAGTTCTGGAGCGCCGATGCGGTGGCCAAGGACGTCTCCACCTCCCTGTACGGCATCATCATCTCCCTGGACGAATCCCCGCTGCGGGAAGGCCTGCTCTTCGCCGGAACCGACGATGGCTTGATCCAGGTGACGGAGAACGGCGGCAAGGAGTGGCGTAAAACCGACAAGTTCCCCGGCGTTCCGGCCAACACCTATGTCAGCGACATCCTCCCTTCCCGCTTTGACGAGAACGTCGTCTACGCCTCTTTTGACAACATCCTGCGCGACGACTTCAAGCCCTATCTGCTGAAAAGCGGTGACAAGGGCCGGACCTGGGTCTCCATCGCCGCCAACATGCCGGTGAACGGCACAGTGCATACCATCGCCCAGGACCACGTCAACCCCGACCTGCTTTTTGCGGGCACCGAGTTCGGAGTATTCTTCACTGTGGACGGGGGCAGGGAATGGACCCAGCTCAAGGCCGGGATCCCGACCGTCGCCGTCAGGGACATCGTCATCCAGCGCCGCGAGAACGACCTGGTACTGGCCACTTTCGGACGTGGCATCTATGTCCTCGACGACTACTCCCCGCTGCGCCGCTTCACCCCGGCGGCCATGCAAAGCGAGTTCCAGCTCTTTCCGGTCAGGGACGCCCTGATGTTCGTCCAGACCACGATGAAATACGGCCAGGGCGACACCTATTTCACCGCCGCCAATCCCGATTACGGCGCCGTCTTCACCTATTATCTCAAGGAGGCCTACCAGACCCAAAAGCAGGCCAGGCAAAAAAAAGACAAGGATCTGTTCGAAAAAGGCAAGCCCATCCCCAATCCCAGCTGGGAGGAGCTCCGCCTGGAGAACCTGGAGACGCCGCCCTACCTGCTGTTCACCATCAGCGACGCCGAAGGCAACGTGGTCCGCGAGCTGCGCGCCCAGCCGGCCAAGGGGATCAACCGCCTGGCCTGGGACCTGAGCCATCCATCGCCGTTCCCGGTCAAGGCCGAAGGCAAGTACAATCCCCTGGCCAAGGACGATGCCGGCCTGATGGTCATGCCAGGCAAATACAAGGTGACCGTGGCCAAGGTAATTGACGACCGGGTCACCCCGCTGGGCGCAAGCCAGGAATTCACGGCCAAGGCGGTGGCCAACGCCACCCTGCCGGCTCCGGACCGCTCCGCCCTGGTGCGCTTCCAGCGCCAGGTGGCCGATCTGACCCGCGTGCTGCAGGGAGCCATGGAGCTCGCCGCCGAGCTGCAGGGCAAGCTGCTGCGCATCAAGCAGACCATGGTATCCCTGCCGCGGGGCGCGTCATCCCTGGCGGGCCTGGCGACCGCAGTAGAAAAGAAACTGGACGAGATCGTTTACGCCATCCGCGGCCTGGAACCCAAGGCCAGTGATGAAGAAATACCTCCAACGCATATGCCGCTGTGGTCGCGCCTTTCGACCATCATCAACAACCAGTTCGGCACCACTGCCGACCCGGGCAAGAGCCAAGCAGAGGGCGTAAAGATCGTCCGTGAGGAGCTTGCCCCGCTGCTGCTCAAGTTAAAAAGCATCGTTCAAGAAGATATGCCCAGGCTGGAAAAGGAACTTGACGCCGCCAAAGCCCCCTGGACCCCGGGACGGCTGCTGGAAATAAGGGATTAATCCGACATGTCGGTGATGGGGCGGACTGCTTCGCGCCGCCCCATTTTTTAACTTCAATCCCGGAGGAGGCTCTCTCCCAGCTCTAAAAAGCGGGCAACCTGGTCCACATTTTCCAGCCGTTTGCCGTTAACCTGCAGTGAGAGTCGCATTGGCGAGGAGCGGACGACCAGGGGAAGCTCTTGCGGCCAGGCGAGCAGCAGCTCCTCGGCACGTGTCGGCAGGAGGCCCGCCGCCGGCGGACGATCCTTGGCTGCAAGGATATACATTGCATCCAGCCGCTCACCAGCCGAGAACAACTGAAGGCCGATGACTTCTTCCCCGAGATAGCGGGACCAACGAACTTGTATTCGCACCGGCATCGCGGCCATATCCTCCAGTCCGCGCCCTAATAGGCGGCTGCCCAGGATAAACGTGCAGCGGCCTGGGCTTTCCTTCTGCGAGGTCCATTTGGAAGAATGGTCCCAGGGGGACGACCCAGGAGCGCTCTCGCGGCCGCTGGACCGCGAGACCGCCTCGAACGTCCAGCCGTTGCCCTCGATATGATGCCCGTGGTGCAGGGAGCCGCTGTCGTACCGGTAATTCCAGCCCCGCTGGATGCAGAGGGCGCGCAAGGCCCCGATCTTCTTTCTTTTCGCTTTCCCGGTCCAGAAAAATATCGCCCCGACCAAGGCCGCCGTAACGGCCGCCACGATCAAACCGGAGATCGCCTCGTTCATGGCATCCTCCATATCCCGCCTTCATCATGACAGACAAATCACCAAATCATTTCGATCCCCGCCGGTCGGCAAAGCGGATCAGCGAGTGGACCAGCTCCGGGTGGTGAGGGTAAGTCCGGCGACGGTGAAAATGCCGACCATCAGCGGGCTGCAGAACAAAGTGAAAGCCAGCGCGTAGGGAAACTCCCGGCCGCCCTCGATGCGGATGAAGTACAACATATACAGGAAACCGAAGAGCACGGTGGAGGCGACGGCGCGCAGCAGGAATTCGCCGCCGGCCAGGCCGCTGGCCAGGAGCGCGTAAAACCATACCAAATGCAGGAAAACCAGCACCGAGGTGCTGACGAACTCCAGGACCGGCCAGAAGCGGTTGCCGCGGCGGTTGGCATGGAACATCACCGAAGCAAACACGATGCTTTCGCGGATGTTGCTGCGCGCCCAGCGGGTGAGCATTTTCAGGATCTGGCCCAAGCGCTCGGGCACCCGGGTGCGGGCGACGGCGGAGCGCTGGAATACCGTGCCGTAGCCGAGGCGCAGCATGAAATTGGCCAGGCTCCGGTCTTCGCCGTAAGAGCAGGGGCGGCCGAGGAACTTCTGATCGCGCCAGTCATCGGCGACCCGGAGCAAGGCGGCGGAACGATAGACCGAGAATGCCCCCGAAGTGCAGAAAACGCTGGCGAAAGTGGACTCAATGGCGCGGGTGAAATCAAAGGCCATGGCGAAATTGACATCGAGCATGCGCGTGAACAGATTGGCCCGGCTGTTGAGGATGCGGATGCGGCCGGTCGCGGCCCCGGCATCGGGATCGAGCACCAGCGGCGCGACCAGCTCGCGGATGGCGTCGGGCGCCACCTCGGTGTCCGAGTCCACGGTGACGACGAATGGCGTCTGCACGCCGCGGAAAGCCTCGTAAAGGGCATGGCGCTTGCCGCGGTTATTGGCAAAGCGGATGATCTCCAGCAGCCCGGGATAGCAGCCTTTGGCCCGGAGCAGGTGGGCGTGGGTATCGTCCAGCGATCCGTCGTCCACGGCAATGATCTTCAGCAGTCCGGCCGGATAGTCGCTGGCCGCGATCGCGGCCACCGTGGCGAACACCGCCGCGCCTTCGTTATAGGCCGGAAGCAGGATGGTCAGTGCCGGCCATTCGCTGACCAGCGCCGAGTCCGCCGGGCGGTAGCGGAACCAGAAGATCGTTCGCCAGACGATCGCTGCCAGAAAAATGGTCGTGGTGGCCCCCAGCAGCAGGCGCAGGAAAACGCCCGCAGGCTGAGCCCCCGCTTGTCCCCACAGGCCGGGAAAAAGGCGGCCGGTAAGCAGGGACCAGCCCAGGATCAGCGCGCCGGACGCCATGACCGCCAGGCGGAACAAGGGTTCCCAGCGGTCCCAGGAAAAGGCGGAAGAAGCGGGCGGGGAAAAACGGCTCATGGGCAGCGGAGGTAGCCGAGCGTCTTCAGCTTTTCGATCTGGCGCCGGCTGGCCTTGGAGGTCGGCCGGCCGCGGCGGGCAAAAGCAGCCTGCCACAAAGGTCGTGAATTTTCAAATTGCCGCCACAAGGCCGGCTCCTGCCTTGCGATCAATTCTGGGGGGATGGCGTCCATCTTGCGTTCCGCAGCCAGGCGCAGGTCGTAGCACTCGCGGCTCTCGACCCCGGTCTGCGGATCACGGCTGACGATCCACTGGATCGGCCAGAGGATGACCGAGCAGAGGTCATTGCCCGCGGCGGGCGCGAAAGTGAAAGAACAGACCGGCTCCCGGCCCGGGCTGCCGCGACGCAGATCCGACCATGTGCTGCCGGCACGGATGAGGGGAGAACCTTCAATGCCCAGCAGGCCGCTCAACCAGGAGGAGATCTCCCGCAGGGATACGGGGCCGTTGAAACGGCGCGGCGCCTGCCCGGGGATGCGGACCCACAGGGGCACGCGGATGAACTGCCGGTTGAGGAAACGCACGTGCCCGATGAATCCTTCGCGTTCGCCCAACCCTTCGCCGTGATCGGCGAACACGACCACCGCGGTACGACCGGCGGCCGGGCCTTTTTCCAGGGCGCGCAGCAGCCGGCCCACCTGCCGGTCCAGATATTCCACCTCGCGGCGGTAGTTTTCCTGGGCCGCCCGCCGGGTCAAAATGGGGATGATCTGAAAGAGACGGAGTTCGCCGCCGCGGCGGACGCGGATGACGGCGGCGCCCCGCCCCTGGCGCAGCACGTGCGAACCGCCGTAATAATCCGTGCTGTATTCCAGGTTCTCTAGGGTGATGTCCGCTCCCTTTCCCGCCTGCAGGCGGCGGATAATGAAGAATTCAAAATCCCCGGCGGGTACCTCCGTCCGCAAGACCAAGCGGTGCGTCCCCGGGGCCAGCTCCAGGCGCAGCCGGGCGATGCTCCCGGAATACGCGTTGAAAGTCAGCAGCGGGCGGCCGTCGAGTTCAATGGTGAAGGGAGCCTGGCTCTGCGGCGGAGCATAAGGCGGGTGAGGATCCGAGTAATGGGCGAAGACAAAGAACTTGCTGTTTTTGAACCGCTGCAGCTGGCCGATGGCGGCATCGGTCACTTTTTCAGCGGCGGCGAAAAAATGGCTGCCGTCATTCAGCTGGTCATGATACTGGTCAAATCCCCGGGCGATGCCGGTCGCTGCCGCCAGCGTGCCCAACGAGACGATCCCGGCAGTGCGCCAGCCGCGGCGCTGCAACACCTGCTGCAGCAGCGGGTAGCGCCCGTCATAAACGTATTCATTCCCGAATACGCCGAGTTCGTGCGGCAGGCGCCCGCTGAGCACCGCCAAATGGGCGGGCAGGGTCTGCGGGATCGGCGAGTAGGCGTTGTCGAAAACCCAGGAACCCGCGGCGAAGCGGCGCAGCTCGGGAGTCCAGGCCCGGCTGCCGCGGCCGCTGTCAACGTAGTCGGCGCGGGTGGTGTCCAGGGAGACAAGAAGCACGTTCTCGATGGGCGGTTTTTTGGAGCAGGCGGTTGGCAGCGCCAGGAACACGGCGAGCGGCAGGAGAAGCAATGGGCGTTTCATGGGAGGGGGTATTATAGCGTAAGAAGCCGAAAAATCGAAATGGCAGCGGCCCGCTTGCCTGGAAAAATTACTCGATCTCGAAAAGCAGGTGGTTGGCCAGGATGTTGTCGCCTTCCTGGACGCCCATGGCCTTGATCACGCCGGACTTGGGGGCGCGGATCTCGTTCTCCATCTTCATGGCCTCGTGGATCAGGACGATGTCGTTCTCCTCCACCCGGTCCTGGGCGCGGAAAAAGATCTTTTTGATGTAGCCGGGGATAAAACTCTTGACCATTCCGGACTTGGAGGCGCTGACCGGCTTTTCCTTGTAGTAGAACAGGCGGTCGATCTTGAGCAGGGAAGCGGAATAGAACTCGTCGTTGACGTAGATCCCCTGGGGGTATCCGCCTTCGTCACGGACGATCTCGACCTGGTGCAGCTTGTTGTCGACAAAGAACGAAAGCACCTCATCTTCCCTGATTTCCCCGATCAGGATGTCGAGCTTGCTCTTGTCGATCTTGATCTCGGTCGGCGAATGGAAGGTGGCGCTGTTGGCGATCTCGACATCCACTATTTTTTTGTCAATATGAAATTTGTATTTCATCATGCACCTCAAAAGCCGCCGAAGAGCCTTTTCAACAGGCCGGGCTGCTTCATTTTTTCCAGCTTGGCCTTGTAGTTCTTCTTGCGGTTGTCGATGTGAAAATCGGCGGCCAGCAGGGCGGCGGCGATCAATAGTTCCTCTTCGCTCTTTTTCAGTTTGCCGAAATCGAACTTCAGGTGCAGGAAATCAATGATGGTCTCGCCATTGCGCAAGGATTCGTTTTCCAGCAGGTGCTTGAAAAACACCAGGTTGGTGCGGATGCCGCGGATGATGATGTTGTCCAGGAAGATGCGCATGTCGTTGATGGCGTTCTGGCGCTCCACGGCGTAGGTCAGGATCTTGCCGATGAAGGGATCGTACATCGGGGTCACCCGCGCCCCGGTGTACAGGGTGGTCTTGAAGACATTGCGGATGGTCGAATAATGAAAGAAATGGCTGATCGCGCCGGTGGACGGCATGAAATTGTCGATGGGATCTTCAGCCATCAGCGAGATCAGCAGCACGTGGTGCGTGGGCTTGACGATCCTCACGCCCTGCACATGGTGCAGCAGCTCTCCGCGGGAGATCACCACCTGCTTTTTCAGAAAATTCGAGGTCAAATGGACTTCGGAAATCAGGGTGTTGATCTGAAAAGTGGGGTTGATCTCGGAAAACAGGCATTCGTTGTTTTCCACGATGAACTCGACATAACCCAGCCCCACGTAATTGATTTTCTTGAGCAGCGCCTGGGAGCGCTCGTAGAGGCAGGCGCGCACGCGCTCATCCAGGTTCGGCGACGGCGACTCCTGGAATATCTTTTGAAAACGGCGCTGGATCGATGATTCAATTTCTGGCAGGAAGAGGATATTGTCCTTGATGTCGCGGAAAAAAGGAATCTCGATATGGTGGGCGTAAGGCCTGAATTCTTCAAAAAACACGCCGTTGCGGGTGTTTTCTTCCCGTTTCAACAGGTTGGCGATCCGCTCCTGGGCATCGCGCCGGTAGTCGGCGACGTGGATACCCCGGCCGCCCGATCCTTTCAGCGGCTTGATGATGATCGGATAATTGAAGTCGCCTTTGCAGGCCTCGAAATCCAGGGGGCTCTTGATCAATTCGGAAAATTTCAAGATCGGCAGCCCCAGGGAGGCTGCGGTCTCCCGCAATTTGATCTTGTCTTCCACCGCGGCCAGCACCGGGCTGTCAGGACCGATAAAGCGGATGTTGCTGTCCCGGCAGAGTTTGGCGAATTCCGGGCTTTCGGCCAAAAAACCGTAGCCGGGATGGATGTAATCGGCGTGGACCTCCCGCGCTTTTTCCAGGATGGCTTCGCTATCCAGGTAGCTGTCTTCCAGTCGCGAAGAATAGAATTTATAACTGCGGTCGGCCAGCTTGACCGGCAGGCTTAGCGAATCCTCGGGCGAATGCATCAGCAATGTTTCCATGCCCATGCTGTTCAGGGAATTGATGATATCCAGGGCAATGACGCCGCGGGTGGGAATCAAAACTTTTTCTTTCATGACTTCTCCTTAGAGGGGGATATTGCCATGCTTTTTCAGTGGAAGCTTTTGCGATTTGTGGGCCAGGGCTTCCAGGTTCTTGATCAGGAAAGGCCTGGTTTCCACCGGCAGGATGATTTCGTCCACATAACCGTAGGCGGCCGGTTCCTTGGGATTGGCGAATTTTTCCTTGTATTCGGAGATCAGCCGCTCGCGGACCGTTTCCGGCTCGACGGCTTCGGAAATATCTTTTTTAAAAATGATATTGATGGCACCCTGCGGCCCCATGACCGCGATCTCGGCCGTGGGCCAGGCGCAGACCACATCGGCACCCAGGTGCTTGGAACTCATCACGATGTACGCCCCCCCGTAAGCCTTGCGGGTGATCACCGTCAATTTGGGCACCGTGGCTTCGGAATAGGCATAAAGCATTTTGGCTCCGTGCTTGATGATGCCCAGCTGCTCCTGGTCCCGGCCGGGCAGAAAACCCGGGACATCGACAAAACTGATCAGCGGGATGTTGAAGGCATCGCAAAACCGGATGAAACGCGCCCCCTTCAGGGAAGCCTGGACGTCGAGCGTCCCGGCGAAAATTCCGGGATTGTTGGCGACAATACCCACCGATTTGCCGCCCAGGCGGGCAAAGCCGACCACCAGGTTCTGGGCGTAGCTCTTGTGGATTTCAAGGAACTTCTGCTGGTCGACCACCGCCAGAATCAATTCCTTGACATCGTAGGGTTTGTTGGGATTCACCGGAACGATCTCGTTCAGCTTGTCATCCATGCGGTCAAAAGGATCGTCGGTGTCGGTGTCGGGCGCCTGCTCCATATTGGATGACGGCAGGTAACTGAGCAGTTCCTTGACCATGTCCAGGGTATCTTTTTCATCGCGGCCGACGAAATGGGCCACGCCGGAAACGGAGGCATGGCTTTCGGCGCCCCCGAGTTCCTCGAAGGTGACCTCTTCCTTGTTCACGGCCTTGATGACTTCCGGCCCGGTAACGAACATGTAGCTGGATTTGTCGACCATGAAAACGAAGTCGGTGATGCCCGGGGAGTACACCGCGCCGCCGGCGCAGGGCCCCATGATCACCGAGATCTGGGGGATGACGCCCGAGGAAATGGTGTTGCGGAAAAAAATATCACCGTAGCCGGCCAGGCTGTTGATCCCTTCCTGGATGCGGGCGCCGCCCGAATCATTGATGCCGATGACCGGCGCCCCTGCTTTCAGGGCCAGGTCCATGATATTGACGATCTTTTTGGCGTGCATCTCTCCCAGCGAACCACCAAGAACGGTGAAATCCTGGGAATAGACATAAGCGACCTGGTCATTGATCTTGCCAAAACCGGTGATCACGCCGTCACCGAGGAATTTTTTCTTTTCCAGCCCGAAATTGCCCGAATGGTGGGCCACATATCCCTGCAGTTCGACAAAAGTATTGGGATCGAACAAGTACTCGATGCGGTCCCTGGCGGTCATCAAGCCGCGGGCCCGCCGCTGGGCCAGTTTGTCCAACCCGCCGGCCGCGTCCTTTTCTTCACGCAGCTTGATCAATTCCTTGATTTTTGTTTTCATCTAATTCACCTATGCGGTCAATTGTATAATCATTCGCAAAAAAAATCAAATGCGCCGGCCGCCGTAGCAAAAAATGCGGTCCCCGGCATGCAAAACGGCCGCAAAAGCGACAAAACGGCAAAAAACTCCCTGACCAAGCCGGACAAAACGTCCTTCCGGGTTGAAAACGGCGGGGATTTGTGGTAAAAACAAAGTAATGAAACACATACTCTTCACAATCAATCCCGGCAACCACAACGGCGATTTCGTCTATCTGATTCAGAACGCGTCCACCGTGGTCAAGCTGGTCTTGCTGCTGCTTCTGGCATTTTCCATCATTTCCTGGGCGATTATCATTTTCAAGCTCATGGAATATTCGCGGGCCAGGAAAAACAGTTATAAATTCCTGGATTTTTTCAAGAAAAACAAGAACTTCAGCGAGATCAACAATGCCAAAGCCTTCTATGGCAACAACCCTTTGGGCGAGATATTCCGTTTCGGCTACCGGGAGATCGCCCAGCAGACCGGCAGCGGCCAGAAGCTGGAAAAGCTCGATTTGGACAGCCTGCACCGGGCGCTGCTCCGGGGTTCCAACCAGGAGATCACCCGTTTTGAGCGCCTGAACGGCTTCCTGGCCACCTGCGCCTCGGCCGCGCCGTTCATCGGCTTGTTCGGAACGGTTTGGGGGATCATGAGTTCTTTCCAGCAGATCGGCATTCAAATGAACGCCAACCTGGCCACGGTCGCTCCCGGGATCGCCGAAGCCCTGATCGCCACCGCCCTGGGGCTGTTCGCCGCCATTCCCGCGGTCATCTTCTACAACCTGCTGCTGAACAAACTCAAGGTGATCATTGCCATGATGGAAGATTTCGTGCTGGAATTCCTGAACTTAAGCGAAAAACTCAACTGATGAAAATTCAATCCCGGCATCAGCTGCACAGCAACCTGGCTGAGATCAACATCACGCCGCTGGTCGACGTCATGCTGGTGCTGCTGATCATTTTCATGGTCACGGCCCCGATGATGCAGACCGGGATCACGGTCAAGCTGCCGTCGGCCGAAACCCGCACCAACCCGAGTTCGGGCGGCCTGGTCCTGACGCTGACCAAGGACCGCTACGTTTACATGAACAACCAGATCGTCAACCTCTATTTCCTGGAATCCCGCCTGAAAAGCTATTTTTTCAACCGCGACAAGAAAATCGTTTTCCTCAAGGCCGATAAAAGCCTTTCTTACGGATACATTATCGAAGTGATGGACATCATCAAGCTCGCCGGCGTGGACACGGTCGGCATGATCGTGGAGCAGAAGTCGCGGCAATGAAATTCAAGGCCACCCTGGTGCTTTCGATCGTGCTGCATGCCTCCCTGGCCGCGCTTTTCATCATTCCGTCCCCCGGCAAATCCAGCGGGGAAATGACCTATTACGTGGACCTGGTCGACATCGGCGGCGGGGGCGGAGGGGGAGGCGCCGGCAAGACCGGGAACGGCGGCTTGCCCCCCACGGGGGAAAAACAGGAGTCCGCGGCCCAGGCCGCCTTGATCGAAGAAAAGGGCACGGGCGTCAAGAACCTGACGGTGGAAAAGAAATTTCAATCTCCGCTGCGTTTTCCCGACAAAGAGAGCAAAAAAATTGTCGAAGACGAAAAGATGATCTCGGTCATCCGCAAGGAAAAGACGGCAACCAAAAGCGAAGCCCCGATCCAGGGGACCCTCATTGACCCAGGGTTGAAAACCGGCATTTCCAGCGGCGGCGGCCCGGCGGGCAGCGGTGACGGCAGCGGCTGGGGAGACGGTTCGGGCGGTCCCGGCGGCTATTTCCCGCATGCCTATTACGTCGACCTTTTACGCAACCGCATCTCATCTTCATGGTACAGTTCCCTGGTCGCGCCCGGGCTGAAGGGGAAATACGTCACCGGCGTTCATTTCATCGTCCGCCGCGACGGCGAGATCAGCGACCTGCGCGTGGAGCATTCGAGCGGCATCGCTTCCTTGGACCTGTCGGCCCGGCGGGCCATCGAGAATGCCGCGCCCTTCGCGCCGCTGCCCAACGACTTTTCATCGCAGTATCTGGTCGTCCATTTTGAATTTGAATGGGAGAAATAATGAAAATGCGCCGAACCGTTCTATGCTTGTCAATTTTCCTGCTATGCTGGCAGCTGGGCGGCCAAGAGGAAATCACCATCCGCATCAAGGAAGGCATGCCCATGATCCCGGTGGCCATGCCGGAATTCCAGTTCAACGAAGCCGCGGGGCAAAAAAGCGATTTAAAAAGTGCGATCTATGAAACCATATGGAAGGACCTGGAGTTTTCCCGCATCTTTAAAATGGTGCCGCGCGAGCATTATTCCTATATTTCCCGTTTCAATCCCAACGCCATCAACTTCAAGGATTGGGCATCCATCCAGGCCAATATCCTCATTTCCGGCCAGCTGGAGATCACGGCCGACGAACGAATCATTTTTTCAATCAAGGTATTTGAAGTCGCCAGCGAAAGGTTCATTTTCGGACGGAATTTCGGCGGCAAAAAAGACCTCAGCCGCCTGATCGCCCATCGGGCGGCCGACGAGATGCTGAAGCATTTCGGTGAAAAGCCGCTGTTCACCTCCAAGATCGTCTACGTTTCGGAGTCCCCCAGCGACAAGGATATCTACATCATGGACTATGATGGCTTCCGGCCGACACGCATCACGTTCAGCGGTGCCATCGACATGTTGCCTTCCTGGAGCGCCGACAATGAAAAAATCCTTTACACCTCATACCGGAACCTGAATCCCGACCTTTTCATGTTTGACATCTATGCCGGAAAAACGGAACTGCTGTCCAGCGGAGGCAGCAATTACGCGGCCGACTGGTCGCCCGTGGCCGAGCAGATCGTCTACACCTCTTCCAAGAACGGCAACGCTGAAATTTATCTGAAGGACATGAAGACGGGAAAAGAAAAACGGCTGACTTTCAATCCGGCCATCGACACGTCGCCATGCTGGAGCCCCAACGGCCGGGAGATCGCCTTTACCTCCCAACGCAGCGGCACGCCGCAGATCTACGTCATGGATGCCGAAGGCAGCAATATCCGCCGCATCACCACCGAAGGTTCCTATCATGATTCCGTCGCCTGGTCGCCGGACGGGATGCGCCTGGCTTTTGTTTCGCGCATCGAGAACCGCTTCGATATTTATATCTTCAACTTGAAAAGCAACGAGATCAGCAAATTGACCGAAAACGCCGGCCGCAACGAAAACCCTTCCTGGTCGCCCGACGGCCGCCACCTGGTTTTTTCCTCGAATCGCAGCGGCAGATATCAGCTGTACCTGGTCGATTATGACGGCCGCAACATCCGGCAGATCACCGCCAGCGGCGAGAACAAAATGCCGAAATGGCAGAAATCATCCAAATAAAGGCCAGAATAAATTTGACAAAATTTTTCTTATATATTATATTTTTAAGTAATAATAGAATTTAGGAGGAACCATGAAAAAATGTCTGCTGGTTTTGGTGGCACTGTCGCTGATCCTGATGTTCAATGCCTGCGGTAAAAAAACCGCAAAAGTCAGCCCCGTTCAAGAGCCGGTGGTGGAAAAAGTGGAGGAGCCGACGACGCAGGTTGAAAAACCCGTCTTAAGCGAGGAAGAGATCTTTCAGCAGAAATCCCTGGAGGAATTGAACAAAGACCAGATTCTCAAAAGGATCAACTTCGACTTTGACCAATACTCGATCCGGGAAGACATGAAGGCCATCCTGCAGGCCAACGCCAACTGGCTGCTCAAGTTCGCCAGCGTGGAAGTTTTGATCGAAGGTCATTGCGACGAAAGGGGCACCGTCGAATACAACATCGCCCTGGGCGAAAAAAGGGCCGAAGCCGCAAAAAATTACCTCGTTTCCCTGGGCATGAACGCCGCCAAGATCAAGATTGTCTCCTACGGCAAAAACAAGCCGCTGGTTCAGGGTGAGAACGAAGAGTCCTATTTTCAGAACCGCCGCGACGAGTTTGTCATCACCAAAAAATAGTCCGCATGAAATTGACGTTCATTCCGGCACTGTTGTCCGTGCTGCTGCTCAGCCTGCCGCTGCAGGCGGTGAAGAAAGACACCCAGATCATCCTGGACGAGATGCAAAGAATTTCCGACTCGGTGGCCGTACTTTCCGCCCAAATCGCGGAACTGCTTAAAAAATCAAGCATCGGCGATGAAAAAATCAGTGCCATCGCCAGGAACCAGGCCGACCTGGCGCAAAGCAAAGAAAATTTCATGCTCAGCATGCAGTTTTTCAAGGAAGAATTAAACGATCTGAAAAATTCCCTGAACAAACTGGACGACAAAATAACCAATTTTCAGGCGGGAACGGCGGGAACCTTGCCGGCGGGAACGGCCAATCCCGCCGCCCCCGACGAGACGGCTGTGACCCAGGATCCCGCCAACATTTATTATGCGGCCTATTCCGACTACATCAAGGAAAATTTTGACCTGGCCATTGAAGGGTTCAGGCAATTCATCCGCAGCTTCCCGGAAAGCGGCCTGGCCGACAATTCCCTGTACTGGATCGGTGAATGCTTTTACGCCAAGAAAAAATACCAGGACGCCATCAATACCTTCAATGAACTGCTGGGGAAGTACAAGGGGGGCGACAAGGCCCCGGCCGCCATTCTCAAAAAGGGCTATGCCCTGATCGAAATGGGCCGGCAAGGTGAAGGCATCGCCATTTTAAAGGAATTGATATCCCGTTTCCCATTGTCCGAAGAAGCCTCGCTGGCCGGACAAAAAATCAAGGAGTTCAGCGAATAACATGAGCCAAGTCCGCAGCCTGAACCGCGTCATTCTGGTCGGCCGAACCGGAAAAGTTCCCGAACTCACCGTCATGCCCAACAGCGGCAAGCAGCTTGCCAAGTTTTCCCTGGCCACCAACGAAGGATATTATGACCAGGGCAGCAGCGCCTGGAAGGACTTGCCGACCGAATGGCACAACATCGTCGCCTGGGGGCCCCTGGCCCAAAAAGTTGAAAAAAGCGTGGGCAAAGGCGATATGGTGCTGGTCGAGGGCAAGATCCGCACCCGCAAGTGGCAGGACAAGAGCGGTCAGGATCGATCGACCACCGAAATCAACGCCGATAGCGTGATCGTCCTGGACCATCGCAAGGACTCCGCCGGCCAGGGCTCGGGATCCCCCTATCCCGGAGACAGATTCCGCAAGGATTCTTTCCCCGAAGCCCGCAGCCAAAGCACGCCCCCTTTTGAAAGCACCCGGGATGGGGAAGATCCCGCCAACGAAGAGGATCCATTTTAATGGCTTTTGTCAATTACAACAACAAGGAGATCACGGCCAAGATCGTGTATTACGGGCCGGCATTGAGCGGAAAAACCACATGCTTGCGTTACATTTTCAATAGCGAGGAAGTCGAGAACAAAGGCAAGCTGATCACCCTGGACACCGACGGCGACCGCACCCTGTTTTTTGATTTCCTGCCCATGGAAATCGGGAAGCTGGGCAATTACTCCGTGAAGATCCAGCTTTATACCGTTCCCGGACAGGTGGCCTACGACACCACCCGCAAGCTCGTGCTGCAGGGAGCCGACGGCGTGGTTTTCGTCGCCGACTCCCAGGTCATCCTGCGCGAACAGAACATCGAGAGCTTCACCAATTTGAAAAAGAATTTGAAACTCAACAACCTGCAATTCGAAAAAATGCCGCTGATCTTTCAGTTCAACAAAAGAGACCTGAAGGAGATCCTGCCCCTCAATACCCTGAACAAGGATCTGAACCAGGACAACAAATCCTTTTTCCCGACCGTGGCCACAAACGGGGAGAACGTGCTGGAAGGCCTGCACGCCATCATCAAGCTGGTTATCCTGCACCTTAAAAACCAATTGTCCATTTTCCAGAAGGACAAGACCGTCATGTTTTCCCGGGAAGAGATCACCTCATCCACTCCCAAGCCCGCGGAAAAAAATGTTGCCTTAAAGAACATGGCCGAGGAGATCCCGATGGCCAACACCGCGGAGGAAGAGGTTTTCGAGCTTTCTTCCCCCATGGTGGACGCCGAGGATTCACTGAAAGCTCCCGCTGACGAAGACATATTCAACCTGGAAGACGCCCAGGAATTGATCAATGAAAAATCGGACATTGAAATCCCCGAGATGAATTTCGCCGATGAAGAGCAAAAAGACACCGACGCCATCAGGGTTGCCGCAATAAAAACCGACGAGGATACCGGCGAGAGACCGCTTCAGATCAGTCCGGCACGCAAAACCATCGATTTGCCCATCACGCTGGAGATCCCCGATAATTCCGAAGACGTCATACTCAATCTCAACTTGAAGATCACCTTGAAAAAAAAGTGAACCCCGCCGCATGAAAAAAGTGATCTGCTCGCTGCTGCTGCTTTTTTTGTATTGCGGCAATGCCTTTGGCCAGCAAAGCGCCGAAGCCCTGATTGCGGAAAGCGCTGCTTTCCTGGACGAATTTTTTAAAAACAGGTTCGATATCCGGGTGGCGGTCATCCGCTTCGAGAATGATTCGGAACTGAGCGATACGGCAATGCAAAAGATTTATCAAATGCTGGTCTCTCGCCTGGAAAATGGAAAAAACATCCTCGTCTCCGACCTGTTGGTCAATTTCGCCGATGGGCGGGGGGAATTCAACCTGAGTCGGGTCGATGACCTCCACTACCTGCTGGACCTGAAATTAATTCAAAACAAAAGCAAAACCGGCCTTGGGCTGACCATTTTTTCCCGCCTGCAGGACAAAATCGTCGCCGTCAAATATTTTGAAGAAGCCCTCAGCAAAGGAGAAATGGAATTATTGAATGCCAGGAATTTCGCTTTTTCCGAGCTGGGTTTTTCCAAATTGCTTGAATTTGAAAGCAAAAAGAACCTGATGGATATCCAGTCCATCACCGGCGACGACGGGCAAGAGCAATATTTTTTTTACTACCCCGACGAGATCGTCGTTTACCTGGCCAGGGAAATGCGGCTGGAGAAGTCCTTCCAGATCAAACTGGAATGGACGCGGCCGGTTTATCCGGTGCTTCATTACGAAGGCAAGCTCCTGCTGCTGCCAACCGGCCAGGGGCTTGTTTTAACGGCCGGAAATAACTTTTCTCCCGCCGCCAAGGTTATGGCCTTTCATGACGGCCAGTGGCAGGAAATCCAGAAAATCGATTTTGTTCCCTGCAAATATCTCATTTTAAACCAGAACCCATACCTGGTCGGCGGGCGCTATGAAGAAGGCAAGAACTATTTCAAGGACAAAATTTATTTCATGCCTTTCAGCGATCCCGCCAACAGATCGGGTATCTATGAAAAAAAAATCACCCCGGCCATGGCCCTGGATTTTTCCATCCGGGAGGGACAGCTGCAGGGCGTACACCTCATCGACCGCAGCTACAATTACCATCTGTTCACCTCGGAATTTGAAGAAAAAATTCCCTCACCCGAAAAGAGGGGCGCTTCCCTGGCCGCCCTGGGGGGCGAATGGCTGGCCGTCAGCGATTACTCGCGCACTTCCGATCAGCTGTTTTTTTATGACATCCAGAACGGCGGCCAGAGACCGGTATACACGGGAAAAATTTCAGGCGAAATACAGTTTGTCTCGGCAGGCGTCTGGCAGAAGATCAGGGGATTCTGGACGGGGGTTTGGCAAAAACGGGGCGACCCGGAGCGCTTCGTGGTCCAGTTTTGGGGAAAACGCAATGGCTAAAGGGAAATGGCTGCTTCTTCCCCTGGCGCTGACGCTGATTTTCGCCATCAAACCCTATTACGGGGGGGAGATCAACATCCGGTTGAATGAACCGGCTTCCTTCAACCTGAACACCGCCAATTATTCCAACCTGATCTTTTACTCCCTGATCTATGAAAATTTTTTTTATTTGAAAAAAGACGGCGAGATATTCAGCAATGTCTTCCAGGAATACCGCTACATCGCCGCCAGCAAAACCCTGAACCTGATCCTCAAGGACAACCTCAGTTTTTCCGACGGCAAGCCGCTGACCTCCAAAAACATCCAGGTGTCATTGAAGATATTCATGGGGCTGGATCTTTTCGCAGCCAGCAAGTTGAACAAAACGGTCAAGAACATACGCGCCAGCGACAACCAGGTCGGAATCGAGCTGCTGGCGGATACCCCGGATATCCTGAGCCTGCTCACCGCCCCGGAACTGGTGGTGCTGGCTGAAAACGAACAGTCATTTTCCGGACTTTTTTATCCGCAGGAGTGGGAAAAGAACCACCATCTCATGTTAAAAGCCAATCCCTTCTATGCCGGAGGGCGGAGTTACCTGGACAAAATCAGGATCACTTTTGCCGAAAACCCGCTGCCCGACATTTTTTTGTCCAACCCGAACCAGTTCAAGGACAACTTCCGGGAATTCGATTCCGGCATTTACCAGAACATCTACCTGTGCTTTCTGCAAGGCGATATCGGCCAGAATACCAAGATCGCCCTTTTCACTCTGTTGAAAAGATTCAACGAAGCCACGGGATTCAAATACAGGGAGTTGCACACGCTGACCGCGGACGAGGAATCGCCGGTCTCCATCCGGATCAAAACCCTTTCCCCGCAAAAAACCGCCTCCATCCTGAAATCCTCCGACATCAAGCTTTACATCCTGGCTTCTCTCTCCAACTTGGAAAAAGACCTGACCGCTTTTTTGAAAAGCAGCAACTTCAAGATCGAGACCCTGTTCATTGATGACAGTCAGTTTATGGCATTCCTGAATTCGGCGGCCATTCAGTATGTTCTAATCGACAAGATCTTTCAGAAAAAAGTTCCCGCCGAAGAAAAAATCAGCCGCATCCTGAAGGAGTCAAGTTTCAACCAATTCAACGCCAGGACCCTGCGCATGCTCAGCGAACTGGATGAAGTAAAATTCAGCAATTCCCAGGAGCTGCTGATGGAGCAGATCGCCCGCATCAGCGAGGCGATCATCAACGACGGTTTCATTTTCCCCCTTTTCCAGAAAAACTATTCTCTCTATATCAGCAAAGAATGGCCGGCATTGGAAATAGACTACTACGGCAGGCCGCTGCTGCAAAAAACAGGAAAAAACAATGATTAAAAAAACGGTTTTCTCGCTGGGCTTTCTTTTCCTGGCCATGAACGCGTTCGCCCTGGACGCAGGATTGATCGCCGGCTCCATCCGCCAGCCTTCCGGTTTTTTCTACGGCCTGTCGGCCGGTTCCGGCACCTTCGTGCCCATGCTCAAATTCGAATTTGAAGGCTACCGGATCAGCGAGACGGGCTGGAACAGCTTGAGCGCAGCCGTCAAATTCCGGCCCAAATTCGGGAGTTTCGCGCCGTACGCCGCCCTGGGAGCCGGAGGCGAGTTTGAAAAACTAAATTTCAAATTCAGCGATTACAATTTTTATACCTTTATCGGCGGCGGCTTTCATCTGTTCTTCACCTCCATGTTCTCCCTTCGCGCCGACCTGCGCTTCCTTCATTTTTCCGATCTGAACAAGACCCGCATCAGCGCCGGGATATTCATCCATCTCTGATTGTTTGGATTTAATTAGTTGAAGAAATTTTAGCTGTTTTATATAATACTAAGATAGTCGCAAATCATCAGCCGGAGTTGCGGATGAAAAAACTTATCATCACCCTTTCCATTCTGGTCTTTTCAGTCTCCTGTTTTCAAAAAAACGAGGTTAAAACCGAGCCACCGGTCAAGGACAAGCTGTACCTGATGGGCATCGCCATGCTGCGCCTGAACTGGGCGAGCGTGAAAGGCAATGAGTTCCGCTTCCGCTACAGCGACCTGGGGCTGCCGGCCGATTTTTCGACGCGGGAGAGGGCCTCCTTCATGGTCGACGGCACGTTGAACCACGGCGAATACGCCGTCAGCGGCCACCTGGACTACGATCCCGAGAATCGCATCACCGAGCCGCCTCTCGATTTCCTGCTCACCATCGGCAATGAAAAGGAATACATCTCCCTGGGCGACCAACGCCTGGGCGTTTTCCTGGATTCGGTGTTCTCCCGCTACTACCACCCTTTCCGCGGCGGCATTCTGGGGAAAAAGAGCGAGCACGCCGGGGTGGAGGTCCTCGCCGGCGTGAGCCGCGGCGAAGCGGGCATCGAGGAATTCCCATCGGACCTCGGCGTCGGCCCATATTACCTGAACGAGTCGCCCATCCTGCGCGGCAGCGAAAACATCCAGCTGGTGACCCGCAGCGCCAGCAACCCCGGCCTGGAGATCGGCTACACCCCTATGGTCCGCAACCGCGATTACTTTATCGATTACGACCGGGGAGCGATCATTTTCACCAGCCCGGTCTTTCCTATCGACTCCCTGGGAAATCCCGTCTGGGTCAGGGTCAGCTACCAGTTCGAATCGCTGGCCGGCCGCTTCACCCGCGATGTTCTCGGCGTCAGGGCGTTCGCCGCTCCCTGGGAGTTCATCAAGTTCAACCTGTCGTACATCGCCGACGCCGACGCCACCCTGGGCCTGGGGAAAGCCTGGGACAGCCGCCGCGGTATTTTCACTTTCGGGGTCAATGTCGATTCGCGGCCGCTGACCTTTTTCGGAGAATTCTCACTGAGTTCCGAGCCGCAGCAGAAGGAACAGAACGGGTTTTTCGGCGGCGGCATCCTCAATTTCAGCAAGCAGCTCCGCCTTTTCTTCAATGCCTGGTCGATCAACGCCGATTTCCCCCTCTTTGCCAACCAGCAGCTGAAATACGGTTACAGCCTGTACCAGATCTTCCCCGCCTACGCCGAGAGGAATATCTTCCTTTCCCCCTTCCAGTTCACCCGCAACATCGGCGCCGAGCTGTATCCCTTTTCCCTGGCCAGCCTGGCGGTCGATGAAAAGGAATACCACTCCTTCCTGGAATGGGAGAACCGGCAGCTGGTACTGTCCGGCGGCTGGGGCGAGAAGGAATCCCTGGCCAACGACCTGCGCACCCGGACGCTCTACCTGTCTTCGTTCCTGAACAATGAAAAAACAAAGGCCTGGGGAAAGATCGAGATGGACAGCGATTTTGACAAGCCCCGGATCGTCAAGGACACCGAGATCAGGGATTTCCTGCTGGGCGGGCGGCAGCGGCTGTGGCTCGGCGCCAAGGGAGCGGGCTTCTTCCAGGTCGATTACCGCGGCCAGACCTTCAACGACCGGCTGGACGTGGCCAGCGACACCATCGGCCACTCGGCCTCGTTCCTGCTCGAGTACCTGACCGGCAGCGAAGGCATCTTCGTGAGCTACCAGAAGGAGCTCCTGGACGAAAAAAACGGCCAGCGGCTGCTTGACGCCGACATCTACGAAGCGGGCATCCGCCGCCACATCAGCAAAAGCTTCTTCATCGACTCCCGCGTCCGCCGCGAAGTCAGCAGCCAGGAAGAAATGACCATCAAAAACAACATCCTGTCGCTGGGCGGCGGCATCGAAACCCCGCGCTTCCGGGCCATGGGCCGGTACGAGCTCCAGTTGAACCAGAACAACGGCCGCGAGGGACGCCGCCGCCTCTGGTCCCTGTTCCTGTTCGGCTCGCCGCTCAAGGACATGAGCCTGAGCCTCAATTACTACAAGCAGATCGGCCGGGACATCGCCCCGGTCTCCCTGCAGGAAAGATCGGAAGAACAGCTGAACTTCAGGCTGCTGTGGCGCGCCAGGCAGTGGCTTTCACTCTATTCCCAATGGCGCTATGACACCAACTTCGAACTGTATCCTCCCTATGACGGGATCCAGAGCAACTCCCTGGCCTCGGTCCAAGGCGCCAAGATCACTTTTTCGCGCAAGCTCGAATTCCTGGCCAACTACAAGCTGCTGCGCATCTGGGGGCCGATCGAAAACCGCAAGGAGGCGCTGGCCGCCGAGCTGGGATATCTGGTCCAGCGCCATGTCCGCGTCGGCCTGGGAGCCGAGATCATCGATTACCGCGACCGGCAGCTGGTCGGCGCGGATTACCGTTCCACGGTCGGCTATTTCAAGCTGGTCGTCCTTTATTAAGCGCAGAGGAGAACCACATGAAAAAAAAGACCCTTAAAAAAATATGGACCTGCCTGGCAGCCTGCCTGTTCCTGGCCGCGGCGCTTGCCGGCGCGGACGTCCGCCAGAACCCGATCAAGGCCACGTATTGCGACGGCAGTTCGCTGGAGTTGTATCCCTACAGCGCGGTCATCCGCAGCGATGGCTCCAGCTTCAACTGCTACGAGGTCCAGAGCTCGCAGGTGGGTGAAGGGCTGCGCTTCGGGTTCGAGGATGCCGACGATGGAGACTACAACGATGTCATCATCGATGTCTGGCTGACCGGGAACGGCAGCGGCGCCCCCGTGGCCCACGTCCGCTTCGTTTCCAAGGATGCCTCCTATTCCCATGCGATCCACCTGGTTTTCGCCGGCACCGACCTGCTCGTGTTCAAGGCCGAGGCCACGGCTCCGGGCAGCGTGTTCGATGTTCCCCTGCAGAGCCGGCCCTGCCCGGATTTCGTCCTGACGGCCAGCCCCTCCTCCCAGGCCACCGCGGCTGGAGGCTCGCTGCAGTTTCAGATCCAGGCCGAGGCCAGCCATGGGTTCAACCTGCCGCTCGCACTCAGCCTGAGCGGAGCCCCGGCCGGTTTCAGCCATTTGTTCACTCCCAACCCTTTCCAAGCGGGCTTCCCATCCGTGTTGGAGATCAAGACCGCGGCGCAAACGATTCCGGGCATCTACCCACTGACCATCACCGCCAGCGGGGGAGGCATCAGCCACACGGCAACCGTCACCGTCGAAGTCAAACCCCTCATTCCCGGATTCTTGGAAAAATCATTTTCTCTGTCCCAAGCCTATCCCGGCCAGCAAATCGAAATGACGCTGCTGCTCAAAAACAATTCCGCAGGCGATTTCCTCAATATTACCCTGTGGGATGAACTGCCCGCCTATCTGTTTTACCTGGACGACGACGCCGCCCCGAAAGCTGCGCGTTCGGGAAACAAGATCTCCTGGTTTTTCCGCAAACTGGACCAGGGTGACAAGATCGTGATCCGGGTGCGCTTGCAGATCGCCGAAAATTGTCCGCCGCTGGAGATCCGCAACCTGGCCCATTTCCAGCATTCTCTGCTTCCCGAAGCACTGGCTTCCAATCCGGCCGTGATCAAAGTCCAGGAATTCCGCATCCGGCTGGAAAAGACCGTCAGCCTCAGCCAGGCCCGGCCCGGCGCTACGCTGGAGTATCAGATCAAGATCAACAACCCGGCCGCGCAACCCTTGCCCGCCTCCCGCCTTCAGGATATCCTGGCCGCCGATCTCGAACTGGTCTCCCAGCAGGGCGGCCTCTCCTTCCAGCAGCAGGGGAACACGCTGCGTTGGACCGGGGAGATCCCCGCCGGCAAGGAAACCAGCGTTTCTTTCCGGGCACGGATCCGGGGTGACGTGGTCGCCGGCATGCGTATTGCCAACAGCGCCAGCCTGGAAAGCGCCGTCCTCCCCAAACCAATGATCTCCAACACGGTGAGTACCACCGTGGTCAGCGATCCCATTGCCACCGCCCAGGTGCGTTTCAGCAAGAAGGTCGACACCCCGCAAAGCGAAGTGGGGCGGATCATCCGTTTCCGCCTGGTCACGGAAAACCGCTCGCCGTCCCTGCTGCTCACCCCCCGTCTGGAGGACTCACTGCCCCAGGGCTTTGATTATGTCCCCGGCTCGAGCGCATGCGACGGCAGCAAACTGTCCGACCCGCAAAGCCACAGCCGCTTGAACTGGCAGATCCCCGCCATTCCGCCCGGCCGGACATCCGTCCTGAGCTTCCAGGTGGTCATCGGCGCCGACGTCCGCCGCGGCCGCAACATCAACCGGGCGGTATTCACCGCCCTGGACCAGTCCGGGCAAAACCTGCGCCTGGAGGCCGAAGAGTTCATCAACATCTCCACCACGACCCTTGTATTTTACAGCACCGTGGAAGGCAGCGTTTTCCTGGACCGGGATAATGATGAATCCTATTCGCTGGCCGACACCCTCCTGCCCGGGATCGAGGTGCGCCTGTCCAACGGCCAGCGGTCGCTTACCGACTCCGAAGGCCGCTATTCCTTCCAAAGCCTGTTCCCTGGCGACTATGCCCTGGGGCTCAACCAGGCCACGCTGCCGAAAAAATACCGGGTGGTCTTCCCCACCACCAAGGCCGTCACCCTGTTCGACGGGCTGACCGATACCGTCGACTTCGCCGTCACCTTCAAGGGCGATGACGAAACGCCCCTCTGCCGCCTGCAGGGACGCGTATTTTTTGACAAGGACCCCAACCAGGCCTTCGATGCCGGCGAGCCGCTGCTGGCCGACTTCACGGTCACGCTCGACGGCAGCCTGCAGACGACCGGCAAGGAAGGCGCCTTCGTCTTTTCCAAACTGCCCCCGGGAAAGCATGCGCTCGCCATCACCTTCGGCGGCCAGACCGTCCGCCACGACCTGACCCTGCCGCCGGGCCAGACCGCGCTGGATATCCCCTTGCCCTTCAGCGGCATTGTCATCACCGTACAGGGAGAAAAATAAAATGAACGCCCAAAAAAAATATTCCCTGCAACCGGCCTGGATCCTGATCTTCATTCTGCTGGCCGCCACCCTGCCGGCCCAGTCCACCGGCGTCAGCGGCGACAGCACCATCAACCAGTGCGAAGCCAAGACATACACCATCAGTGTGTTGAACAATTCCGGCAACCCCCTGACCGATCTGATCGTTACCGCCAAGCTCGGCAGCCTGACCGGGTTTTCCTATGTCGCGGGAACCGCCAGCATCGATGCCGACGGCGGCGCCGCATTCTGCACGGCAGACCCGACCCTCTCCGGCAGCGACCTGGTCTGGAATATCGACACACAGTGCAGCGGACCGTTCACCCTGAATAACGGCGCGACCCTGAACGTTGCCTTCGACTTGGCCACCGACTGCTCGGCGGTGTCGGGTTCCCTGAACGTGCGCATCGACTACGAGATCAGCGGCACGCCCATGCTCGACGAAACAGGAGTCCTCAGTATCCAGGTCCTGCCCGGCGGCCTGACCATCAAAAAAACGCCCAACGTGATTCCCCAGGAGATCGGCCAGGACGTCACCTGGACCCTGACCATAGAAAATACCGGTTTCGGCACCATTGAAAACGTGGTGGTGACCGATGTGCTGGGCGCCGGACTGGCCTACGTCTCTTCTGCTCCGGCCGGCAGCAACAGCGGCCAGACCACGACCTGGGGCGCAAGCGAAATTCCCGGCTTCGCATCCATGGATCCCGGCGAGAAGATCACCGTTGACATCACAGCCACGGTCACGGCCTGCGAGCTGCTGGACAACAACGCCGACGCGCGCTGGGGCTGCGACCTGGTGACCGCTTGCTACAACACGGCCGACACCGTCCCGCCATCCACCGCCACCGCCTCGGTGCAGCGCATCGTCAAGACCCCGCTCATCCAATACACGCCGGCCGACATCACCTTCGACTACTGCAACGATACGGCCACCGCCAGCTTCACCGTCAGCAACACCGGTGACGGCCGGGCCCATGACGTGGAGCTGTGCGTCGATCTCTCCCCGCTCTCCGTCACCGCGGTCACCGCCCCGGCGACCTACAGCGGCGGCTGCTTCATCATCCCCAGCCTGGCCGCCGGCGAAACTTTCGTTCTGGAGTTCACCGTGCAGTTCAACGCCTGGTGCGGCCCTTTCCCCTCCCACAGCCTGGTCTGGATCACCGACTACGAGGACGACTGCAATAACCATTTCTATCCTCCGGTTCACCTGAGCTCCCTTTCCGGCCCGGCCGCAGCGCCAACGCTTGCGGTAAACAAATCCGGGGCGCCGGCGATCGTGCAGATCGGCTCCCCGATCGCCTACAGCATTACTTCCTCCTATTCAGGGCCGCTCACCTGCAGCAGCGGCAGCACCGGCGATGTAACCGTAGTGGATACCATACCGAATGGCTTTACTGTAGTGGATGCCGGGGGCGGGACCTGGGTCCCCGGCGGCGGCGGTACCGGCGGCACCATCACCTGGACCTATGCCCCCCCGGCCTCGCTGAACACCAGCATCACCGTTCAGGTGCCTGACCGCACGCAATGCGAAGCGTTCTGCTTCACCACCTTCACCAACTCCATCAGCGCCGCGGTCATCGACTGCTGCGGCTGCACCCTGAACGCTTCCGATTCCCAGACCACGGCCATCGAGTGCGAAGAGATCGCCGATTCCAATAAAACCGCCAATCCCGTCACTCAGGAGCGGTGCGAGACCATCGAATATACCAACACCTATGATTTCGGCAGCGCCGGCATTCTTCTCAATACGCTGACTTTCAGGGAATTCGCGGAAAACCAGCAGCAGTATGTGCCCGGATCATTGACCGTTACCTATAACGGCGCCGATATCACGGCCTGTGTCCTCTTGACCGATACCACCCCCGGCGGCAATCTTTCCCTTGATTTTAGCGGGTGTGCGGCCGATATGGTCAATAACAAGAACTTGACCATCATGTACCGGTTGACCATCACCGAAGCCACGGTGTCGGCCTGTGCCGGGACTACGTTTTATTCCTGGTCCGGCCTGCAAATGGGAATCAGCGGTTCGGAGTGTCTCCAGGACGGCGAGATACTCGAAGCCACGACGGTGGCGGTGGAAGCGCCGGCCATGTCGCTGGCCATCGCCGGCCTGGGGCAGATCGTGGACAAGTGCCAGACCCAGGAGATCACCCTGACCCTGGCCCAAACCTCAGGCACGGCCAACCCGCGCGACGTACGCCTGGTGCTATCGGGCCTGAATTACTATATCGTGGACCCGGCGGCCGCGGTCTGCAGCGGCGCCGTGGCGCCCACATCCTGCACGCCGGCCCTGGTCGGCGACGATTATGTCTGGTATTTCGCCGACGGTTTCAACGGTTCCGGGCAGAACGCGGTGATCCGGCTGACCGTCCAGAAGCGCTGCAACAACGGCAGCGAGCTGTCGGCTACCGCCTACTTCGACGACAACTGCAACGATGACGCCGTCTATGACGACACCTGCTCAGCCACGGCCAGCGATACTCCGGCCCTTCTACTGAGCGGCGACCTGCTCATCGAGAAAACCCCGGAAATATACTACGCCACCACCAACATGGTGGAATGGAAGATCTATTTGACCAACCGCGGCAGCGGCTCGGCTTACAATGTCTGGCTGGACGATGTGCTGGGTGCCGGCCTCAACTTTTCGAGCGCCACGGTCGACAACATGACCGGAGTGACTGTCACCGCCGACCAGAACCACCTGGGAGCGGCCATCAACGGCTGCACCATCGCCATCAGCGAGATGACCGCCGGCCAGCGCCGCGAAGTCACCCTGCAGGCGCTCCTGGTCGACTGCGACAACCTGACCAACGCGGCCACCTCCTCCTGGGGCTGCGGCGGCTCGGACTGCCAAGTCCCGGTCAGCGACAATTCCACGGTGGCCATCCCCCGGCCGCTGCTGATCAATACCAACGTGGTCACCACTCCGGTCGATGCCTGTTCCAGTCCCAGCGGAATGATTACGCTTAAAAACGCAGGGCAAACCACCTGTTATAACCTCCAGGTCACGGAAACCCTGCCGGCCGGTTTGTTATATGTATCCGGCAGCACCCGCTGGCGCCTGAACGGCGGCGGCTGGAACGGGCCCAATGCCGCCTATGACCCAAGCCCCACCGTCTCCCCCCTGCAATGGACCAGCACCCAGATCCCGGGGCTGGCCACCGCCGATCCCGGCGACACCATCGAGATCGAGTACGACCTGGCCGCTGATTGCCCTTTTGCCGGAGGCAACGTCACCGTGGCCACCAGCTATGAAAACCCCTGCGGCCAGGTGTTCAACACCGCGAACAGCGTTTTTACCGTGGCTTTCCGGGCTCCACAGATCACGGTCACCAAGACCCGGGCCAATACACCGATCGATTGCAACCAGGACATTACCTGGAATATCACCGTCACCAACAACAGCGGCTATACCATGCCCATCCTCTGGGTGGAAGACATCATGGACGCCGCCTATACCTATGTTTCTTCCACCGGGGATGCGCCCTATACCTCGGACAACGGCACCCATGTGGGCCAGAGGGTGACCTGGGAATTGGAGAATGTCCCCACTGGCACCAGCGTCAACCTGACCCTGACCGCCCACACCGACAGCTCGCCCTGCAGCCCCGACCTGGACAACACCTTGCGCGCCTGGTGGGGCTGCGGCGATGCCGACGGCAGTTCCGCCACCAAGCCCGGCGTCGATCCTCCGGACAACAACCTCTGTCTCGGTTCCATCGCCGTTTCCGCCGTGCGCACCGAGACCCGCCAGCCGTCGGTCGGTTTCCTGAACATCGCGGTCAATCCCATCAGCCTGAATTCCTGCGACGATTCCACCGAGTTGACCGTCACCATCAACAACCCCGGCCCCACCGACGCCAGCCATGTGGACCTGGTCATCACCCTGCCGGCCGGTCTCACCTACATCGCCAACAGCGCCGCGGTCACCTGCGGCGGTGTCCTCACCGACCCCGCGCCTGAGCCCACGGTCAGCGGCAACCAGCTGATCTTTTATAGTACCTCGAGCACGGCCAGCAATCTGTGCGACCTGATCCAGGCCGCAGGCGGCAACGACACCGCGACCCTGGTCTTTTCCGTGCGCTCGAGCTGCTATACCACCGCCAACCTGGGCTTTAACCTATATTACTACGACTGCTGCGGCGACACGCAGTACAATACGCCCGCCAACCAGCAGATCACCGCCCTCTATCCCGCCCTGACCGTCAGCAAGACACCGGTCAGCAGCCAGGTGGCTTGCGGCGCCAACCAGACCTGGAACATCATTGTGACCAATAGCGGCACGGGCGTCGCCGAAGTGGTGCGCATCGAGGACACCCTGGGCGACTGGCTCACCTACGTGGGCGGCTCGGCCGGCATAACGGGGATGGGCGGACAGGTCTACGGCTGGGAGATCAACAACCTGGCCGCCAGCGGCGGCACGGCCTCGTTCACCATCACCGCCCAATTGAGCCCCGACGCTCCCCAGGCGAACTGCGCGGCGGCGCTGCGCCAGAACAACATCCGCGCTATCTGGGGCTGCGGCACCAGCGGCGACGCAACCGACAACAACCCGAATACCCAGGGCTATGACTGCACCACCCCCGCCTGGGCCAACGCACCGGCCGCCACCCTGCAAATGCCCGACCTGATCGCCACGGCGATCTCGCCGGTTATCTCCTGTACAACCGACGGCAGCTTCAGCGGCAACATCACAGTCACGGTGCGCAACCAGGGCGACGGCATCGCCTATGGCGGCTTCACCGTACAGGTCAGCGACGGCAACGGCTGGACCGGCAGCGGCTCCTATGCCGGCGACCTGGCGGCAGGCGCCACGACCACGGTCACCATCGACGTGACCTCCTGGAACCCCGATTGCTCCCCCTGCACCTACAACTTTACCGCCACCGTGGACAGCGGCAGCACGGTCTGCGAATGCAACGAAAGCAACAACTCTCTCGGCCCGCAATCCTACTCCCCGGCCATCTCCGACCTGGAAGTGGCCAGCGATACGCTGGCCATTACTTGCGTCGCCGACGGCCAATACAGAATTTCAGGCAATGTGACATTGCGCAATGCCGGCTGCTCGGGCACCCTAGCCCAGGACGTGCCCATGCGCTTCACCCTGTTCAGCGGCGTCGGCTGCACGGGCAGCCAGGTGGCCCAATGGACCCAGACCTTCACTGGCGTCAACATTGCCGCCGGCGGCAGCCAGTCCTTCACCATCACCAATTACGACATTACCGGCAATGCCTGCAGCAGCGCTTCGGGTTGCCAGTTATCCATCCGCAGCGAGGCCGACTACACCAACACCATCTGCGAGTGCGACGGCGCGGACAACACCCTGTGCAGCGATAAAACCTTCACCATCCCCGACCTGCGCGTCGACAGCGAAACCCTGGCCATTTCCTGTTCCGCCGACGGCCAGATCCGCATCCAGGGCAACCTGGTCATCGCCAACGACGGCTGCGGAGCCAACCTGGTGGCCAATATCCCCATTCGCATCCGCATCTTCAATGATGACGATACGTGCAGCGGCAACAATGGCAGTTTGTTCTTCAACCAGGCCGGCGTCAATATCCCAGCCGGCGGCACTCAGACCTTTGCCATCAACCGCACTTTCAATCGTAACCTATGCGTGAATTCAACCGGCTGCCTGGTATCGTTGGAGATAAGCGTCGATTACAACGCCACTATCTGCGAATGCACTGACAGCAATAACAATTACTGCGCACCAAACAAGACCGTGTCTATTCCCGACCTGCAGGTCACTGGCGACGCGCTCAACGTTGCCTGCCTGCAGGACGGTCAAATACGCGTTTCGGGAACGGCCACCATCGCCAACACGGGCTGCAATGCGGCCGTGGTGGGCAACCTGCCGGTGCGCTTCACCCTGTTTTCCAATATCAACTGCGCCGGTACGCAATTAGCCCAGTGGACGGAGACCTTTCCCGGGGTTAATATCGCTGCCGGCGGCAGCCAGGTCTTCACCATCACCAACCGCGACATTATCTCCAATATCTGCACCAACTCCACCGGCTGTCAGGTCTCGGTTCATCTGGAAGTAGACCCGGCCCCCAGCACCATCTGCGAATGCAATGGCGGCAATAATGCCCGCTGCAGCAACAAAACGGTGGACGTACCCGACCTGCGCATCACGGCCGTTACCCCATCTATCAGCTGCACGGCGGATGGTAGTCTCTTCGGCTCTGTCCAGGTCACGGTCCACAACAACGGTTGCGGTACGGCCAGCAACATCCCGGTGCGGCTGGTCTCCGATTGCGGCTACACGTTCACCGACCAGACCATCCCTTCCCTGGCTGCCGGGGCTTCCACCACCCTGACCTTCTCCTTTACGCCCGATAGTTCGCGCTGTACCTGCGTTTTTACCGCTACTGCAGACCCGGATAATGTGATCTGCGAATGCGACAGCACCAATAATTCCCTGGCATCCGCGGCCTACACTTCGCCCATCCCGGACCTGATCATCACGGACATCGATTTCAGCAATGTGACCTGCGCCAATGACGCTATCTCCGGCAATGTCACGGTCACAGTCAACAACCAGGGCTGCGGCACGGCCGGCAATTTCCAGGTCTCCCTGGCGACCGACGGCTGCCTGGCTTTCAGCAACCAGACCGTGGTCAGCCTGGCGGCCGGCGCCTCCACCACGTTGACCTTCACGATCAGCGGCTCCTGGGCCGACTGCACGGATGAGAATTGCCAATTTACAGCCACGGTTGACCCGGCCAGCGCCATCTGCGAATACGATGGCAACAACAACACGCGGATCGAAACCTACGCCACCACCTTGCCCGACCTGGTGGTGACCGATATCGATTTCAGCAATATCTCCTGTGCCGCCGATTCCATCTCCGGTTCCATCGCTGTCACGGTGCGCAACCAGGGATTCGGAACGGCCGCGAATTTCCAAGTCTCGCTGGCCAGCGACGGCTGCCTGGCCTTCGGCAACCAGACGGTCACCGGTACCCTCGCCGCCGGCGCCTCGACCACCGTCACCTTCCCGGTCAGCGGATCCTGGGCCGATTGCACCGACTGCACCTGCTCCTTCACCGCCACGGTCGATCCGACCAACACGGTCTGCGAATGCAACGGCGCCAATAACACCCGCAGCGAAGATTATGCTCTGACGCTTCCCGACCTGCGGGTCAACAGCCTCACCCCCGCCTTCACCTGCATTGGCGACGGCAACCTGACTGGAACCGCAACCGTCAACGTATCCAACATCGGCTGCGGAGCCGCCAACGGCGTCGTCGTCCGCGTAACCTCCGATTGCGGCATCCCCTTCACCGACCAGACCATCAACCTGGCATCCGGCGCCAGCACCAACCTGACCTTCGCCTATCCCCCGGTCTGCGCCTCCTGCACCTGCACATTCACCGCTTCCATCGATCCCGACAATGCCATCTGTGAGTGCAACGGAGCCAACAACAGCCAGTCGTCAGCTCCCTTCACCATGACCGTCCCCGATATCACCGTCCAATCCGACACCCTGGCCATCTCCTGCAGCGGCGGCGGTCAGGTGCAGATCTCGGGGAATGTTACTCTGGCCAACAGCGGTTGCGGCACCAATCTCAACGCCAACGTTCCGATGCGCTTCACCCTGTATGACAACACCGGCTGCAGTGGCAATATCATCGAACAGTGGACCCAAACCCTTTCCGGTGTCAACATGACCTCCGGAGGCGGAACGCAAGCGTTCGCCATTACCCCCCACACCGTCAGCAGAAACCTCTGCCTCAGCTCCACCGGCTGCCGGGTCTCGATCCGGATCGAGGCCGATTATTCCAACAGCATCTGCGAATGTGACGGCACCAACAACACCTGGTGCGCCGACAACAAGCCGGTCGATATCCCCGATCTCGAAGTCACTACCGACACCCTTGGAGTAACCTGCGTGGCCGACGGTCAGGTCACCGTTTCCGGCAGCGTCACCCTCGCCAACGCCGGCTGCGGCTCCAACCTCACCAGCGATGTTCCGATGCGCTTCACCCTGTATGACAACACCGGCTGCAGCGGCAATGTCTTGAGCCAATGGACCCAGACATTCAGCGCCGTCAACATCCCGGCCGGCGGCGGCACCCAGTCATTCACCATGACTCCGCAAATCGTGACCACCAACCTGGTCGCCAATTCCGCCGGCTGCCAGGTCTCGATCCGGATCGAAGCCGATTACTCCAACACCATCTGTGAATGCGACGACAGCGATAACACCCGCTGCGCCGACAACAAGGCGGTCGATATCCCCGATCTCGAAGTCACTGCCGACACCCTTGGCGTAACCTGCGTGGCCGACGGTCAGGTCACCGTTTCCGGCATCGTCGCCCTTGCCAACGCCGGCTGCGGCTCCAACCTCACCGCCGATGTGCCGGTGCGCTTCACCCTGTATGACAACAGCGGCTGCGCGGGAAATGTCCTCTCCCAGTGGACGGAAACGCTGACCGGCGTCAATATCGCTGCCGGCGGCGGCACCCAGGTCTTTGCCATAACCTCCCACGACATTACCACCAATATTTGCACCAATTCCAGCGGCTGCCAGACATCAATCCTCATAGAAGCAGACTATGCCAACAGTATTTGTGAAAGCGACGGCGCGGATAATTCACGATGTGCCGATAAACCGATAAACACCCCGGATTTGACCGTCAATAGCGTGGCGAACACGGTAATTTGCAGCAGCGACGGCAGCCTAGACGAAACCACGGTCAATGTCAGCAATACCGGGTGCGGCAACGCCACCGGCGTGGTGGTACGACTCACATCCGACTGTGGCTTAACCTTCCCTGATCAGACCGTTGAGCTGGCCGCAGGCGAAACACGAGATGTTTTTTTCCCCTTTACGTCCGGGATGGTAACCTGCACCTGTAATTTTACTGCTGTCATCGATCCAAACGATACCATCTGCGAATGTGAGGGTGGCAACAATACCCGAACCTCTTCCCAAAACATTTCCATCCCGGACCTGGAAATCCAGGATGAGGCACTGCTGGTGACCTGCCTGGATGACGGCGTGATACGGGTATCCGGTTCCGTTACCTTGATCAATAACGGCTGCGGCCCGAACCTTACCGACAATATCCCCATGCGTTTTACCTTGTTTAACAGCCCTGGGTGCGGCGGCAGCCAGGTTAACCAATGGACCCAGATATTTACAGGAGTAAGCATCGCCGCTACCGGCGGTACCCAGACATTTACCATCCAGCCGCAGGATATCGCCGCCAACTTCTGTACCGACACCCTCAACTGCCTGGTGTCCATCCATATCGAAACCGACCACACCAACTCCATCTGCGAATGGGATGGCACCGACAATACCTATTGTACCGATAAAACCTCGAATTGTCTCGACCTTGAGGCTGTAAACGTAACCGCAAATACGAACTGCGCCGCGGACACCACCATTAACAACACCATTACCGTAACCATGCGCAACAGCGGCGGCAATGCCATTAACAGCGATTTCAGCATATTGGTGGACGATGGCCGGGGTTGGACCTCCGAGCTCTTTTACAATGCCGACCTGGGCGGCACCCTGCCCATCGCCCCGGGCGCCTCCTCCAGCGTGACCTTCAACTGGACCCGCTCGTTCACCGTCGCCCCGTATGTCTGCAGCTTCCCGGCCATCGCCGTGACCGTGGACTCGCAGAACGCCATCTGCGAATGCACCGGCGCCAACAATCAGGCCTCCACCACCTACACCCTGCCCTTTCCCGATCTGACCATCACTTCCGTGGCCAGCGCCGTTGTCTGCCTGGGCGACGGCAGCCTCACCGGCACCACCGTAACCGTGGCCAACACCGGCTGCGCTGACGCCAGCAACGTGGTGGTACGCTTGAGCTCCGACTGCGGCCTGACTTTCAGCGAACAGACTATTTCTCTCGCCGCCGGCGAGAGCCGCGACGTGGTCTTCAACTTCACCTCCGGCATCGTCGGTTGCACCTGCAATTTCACCGCCAGCATCGACCCGGACAACGCCATCTGCGAATTGGACGGCGGCAACAATGCCGGCAGCAACACGCTGCTCCTGGCCATTCCTGATATCACGGTGGAGGCGGCGAACCTGAACGCCGCCTGCAGCAGTGACGGCACCGTCACCATCGGCGGCACGGTCCGCCTGGCCAACCTGGGCTGCGGCCAGGCCCTGACCGACAATATCGCCGTGCGTTTCACCCTTTGTGGCGAAAGCGGCTGCCGCGGCAGCGTGCTCGACCAGTGGACCCAGGTCTTCTCCGGAGTGAACATGTCCGCCACGGGCGGCACCCAGAACTTCAGCGTTCGCTCCCGTGACGTCTCCAAGGACCTTTGCACGCTCGTGCCCGGCTGCGGGCTTTCCGTCCGCATCGAGGCGGATTACAATGACGCCATCTGCGAATGGAACGGCAGCAACAACGACCGCTGCGTTAACATCGAGGCCGCCTGCCTGGACCTTGCTTTTGCGGACATTTCCTGGCAGTGCCAGCCTTCCGGCACCATCCAGTGGACCTTGAAGGTGACCAATTCGGGCAACAGCGCCGCCAACAACACCTTGATCCGCATCTACGATGAAGCGCCCGCCCTGATCTTTGAAAAAAGGATCTCCATCGCGGCCGGCGCGACGGTGAGCCTGGACTTCACCAGTGCCACCTACACGCCGGGAGTTGCCCATTCCTTCCGCATGGTCATCGACGAGACCAACGAGATCTGCGAGTGCAACGGCGAGAACAATACCCGTATCGTCACCGTCAATTGCCCTTTCCTGGGTGAACCGCGGCTGGAGATCAAAAAAACCTGCCCGCCCGCCCAGCAACCCGGGGGGATATACCGCTTTGAGATCGAGATCCGCAACAGCGGCAGCAGCAGCATGGATGACGTGCAGATCGAGGACGTTCTGCCGGCCCCGCTGCAGTATGTCAGCGGTTCTTCTGCCCTGGACGGAAAATCCATCGCCGATCCCGGCGGCACGACCACCCTGACCTGGAACATCGGCAACCTGGCGGCCGGTACATCCCGCCTCCTGGTCTACAGCCTGATCGCTCCGGCCGACGCCGATCCCGGGCGCTATTGCAACCAGGCCCAGGTGCGGGGCACCGCCCAGGACGGCAGGCGCAGCGAATCGGAAAAAGCGACCTGCTGCATCATCCTGCGCCGCGAAGCGGCGGGCTGCTGCCTGGTCATCGAGGAACGCCCCATGGGCTTCGTCCAGTATCCCGAGCTGGCACTGGCCTATATCGAGCCGTATTTCCACACCGAAAAGGCGATGTTCGCCTCCTATGCCGCCCTGCATCTTTGGGAGAACATCGATTTTGAAAAGGGCAGCCTGCCCGATTTCGTCAGGGAAAGACTGAAGAACTACGCCCTGTCCAATGTCGAGGAATTGTATTTCCATTCCGGCCTGGGACTGACCCTGCCCGACGGCAGCTTGTGGCTCTCCTACGCCGGGGATTACCCGCAGAAGGAAATCGGCCGCTGGAAGGAAAAGAACACCATGCGCAGCATGACCCCGGCCCAGGTGGCCTTCGAGTTGCTGGCCATGAACAAGGCCGTTGCCCGCGAGGAAAAAGCGGAAAGCAAGGACAAGCTGAACGGCCTGATCGCCCGCAAGCTCGATTTTGTCGCCGCCCACGTTGCCGACCTGCCTGAACGCTGGGAATTCGCCGACGGCCGGGCCGTTCGCCAAAAAGAAAAAGCCAACTTGTACGACCGGGCTTCGCTGTACCTTTCCCTGGTGGAGCTCGGCAAAGATGGGCGGCCCGAGGCGGCCACGCTGGGCCGGCAACTCCGGACGGAACTGTCTTCCCTTGACAACGAGAAATTCGACAGCGGCAACCTGCGCGAGGAATGCCTGTTCATCCTGGCCCTGAAAGAGAACGGTGAAGACGAGCTGGCGGCGAAAAAGATCCGTGAATTCGAAGGACTGTTCCTGGCCGGCAAGGGCATGCCCGCGGATCTGCCCGCTTACGCCCTGGCGGTATATGCGGATTTCAAGGCCGGCGGCACCATTTTCCCGGCGCTTTTCGCGAAAATGAAGGAAAAATATTACTCCAGCGACATCGGGCTTTTCGCCGAGCCCCAGGCCGATTTCAAGCAAAAGATCGGTCTGGAAACCCTGGCGCCGCTGATCCTGGCGTTCGAGAGCCAGATGCCGGGCGAAAAAGACCTCTTCGCAACGGTCATCTACCGCACCATCGAGGAAACGGGCCTGTTCCTGAAAAAGACGAACCTGCAGGTGCAGCGGCCGCCGTTGAACCTGATCAAGAACTATCCCTTCACCCAGGAAATGTTGCCCCTGCTGACGTTCATCAAGTCTTACGACGACATGGCCCCCATATTCAGCGAGACCGCCATGGTACAATCCCCGCACACGGCCCTGACGTCCGAGAATTTGCTCCCGGTCACCTATACCAAGGTCTTTGCCCCGCAATACGAGACCGACACCGCGCAGATCGGATTGCTCTCGTTCTCACTGCAACAGCTGGGTAAGGATCTGGACGCCAGCGCGGAGCGCGTCATCCGCGAGCAGGGCCGCAGCCTGGACCAGTCCGGGAAACAATACGTCCGCCTGCTGCTGGACAGCCATGCGGGCCTGGAATGGCAGGGAGACGTTTTCCTGTCGAGGGCCAAGCTGGCGGTCAAGGGCTCCCGGCCCTCCGGGGTGAACCTGGAAGCGCTGGACAGCAAGAATGAATTCTCTACCGAAGTCCTGGCCAACAAGCTGGTCGCCGAAAAGATATTCATGAATAACCCTGGAGCGGACCGCCAGCGCCTTGAGGCCAGCCTGGAAATGCAGGAAAAACTGGTCAGCCAATTCAAAATCATCGGCTTCGTCCCGGCCAGTTTCACTGCCTTCAAAAAGAATGAAACCGGAGAACTGGTCATGCTGCCCAGCCGGGAAAAGGCGGATAAAATAACGGTCGCCAAGCTGCAGTACGCGCTTCCGGACGCATTCTGGCAGCAGATCCTGGAGAAAGAATCCGGCATGTTGAAAGCCCAGGACCTGCTCTTCATTTCCCTGGCGCCGCAGGAACTGCGGCCCGTGTTCGAAAAGGAACTGCGAGAATTCCTGTCCGGCCGCGCCCGCGACTTCGCCGGGATCGCGGCCCAGGTCGTCGCGCGAAATATCCTGGGGCTGGATATGGCCCCGACGCGGAAGAAACTGGCCGATATCTGGGACCATGAAACCGGCCTGCCATTGAGTACCCGCGTGGAGAACATGAACCGCGGCCAGGTTTTCCAGTACCAGCCCTGGCAGATCCTGCTCTACCTGACGGCCACGAAAGACAACGACGACTTTCAATTCAAGCGCACCCTGGATTATTTCACCTACCTGTTGGAGAGCGAATGGGGCATGAACTGGAGCGAAGCATACGGCACGCTCCCGGCCGCCGAATACTGGCTGGTCAAGGAAGCGCCCCGGGAATATCCCGAGCCGGGAGACATGCTGAATTTCAACGTCCGCGTGGAAAACCGCTGTCCCAACGGCCTGGCCAGTGCCACCGACCTGCCGTCGCTTTTCATCAAGGCCGAGTTCACGCCCAGCCTGGTTTTCGCCGGGACTGAGCTCCCGGCCAATCTGAGCCTGTTCAAGGAATTTTCCTGGGGTTACCAGGGCCTGCAGAAGGATTCCTACCTGCAGTATACCTACCAGGCGCTGATCCCGAGCGAATTCAAGGAGAATTACCTGCAGGGCAGTATCTGGGTCCGGGGCTACACCGGCTATCAGGCCTTCGGCCCCGAGTCGGCGTCAGGTGAGTATTGCGAGGCCTTTGCCCAGACCGACCGGTTGCGATTGCTTCCCCAGGACCTGATCCCGGGATTGGTCTATGCCGACCGCAACCTCAACGGCCGCAAGGATGCCGGCGAAACCGGCATCGCGGCCATGCGCTTCAAGGACAACCGCGGCCGCCTCTTCCGCAGCAACGCCGAAGGCAGGTTCTTTGTCCCGGCTGGCCAGGAAAACGTGGCCGTGCAGATCGATTTCCGTTCCATCCCGGAGGACCTGGTGCTGATCTCTCCGCCCACCCAGCTTGCCAGCCGCAGCCAGCGCCGGGAGTTGACCTATGCGTTGGTTCCCTGCCACCGGCTGCGCGGTTTCATTTTCCGGGATGACGACCGGAACGGGCGCTGCGATGAGAACGAACCGCGGCTGGTTGGCATCCGGCTCAAAGCCGGCGACAAGGAGTGCAGCAGCGGCAGCAACGGCGAATTCATCATGAACAACCTGCCGGACCTCTGGCGGGAACTGCTGAAGGTGGATAAAAACCAAACTCTGTATTCAGGGTCATTGGATGTAGTGAAGATCCAGATCATCGTCGAAGATCAGAAACAGTAGGAAGTTCGCTCCGGAGTGGTCAAGGCTCCCTGCTGTTGGTCAGGCAGCGGGGGGCGGTTGACTTTGTATCGTTTTTGCGCTATAAATAGGCGTTTCCAGGCAAGATTCCCGTATTCAAACCTTTTTTTTCATATTTTGGAGGAAAAAGTGAATATTTACGTTTGCGTCAAGCAGGTTCCCGATACCGAGGCCAGCATTCTGGTCAAGGACGGCAAATCCATCAATGAGGCGGCCATCAAGTGGATCGTCAGCCCCTACGATGAATACGCCATCGAAGAGGCCTTGAAACTGAAGGAAAAAATTCCCGCTTCCATGCTGACCGCCGTATGCCTTGGGCCGGAGCGGGTGCAAAACGCGCTGCGCACCGCCCTGGCCATGGGGGCCGACCGCGCCGTGCACGTGGAATGCACTGTGGCCCTGGATTATCAGAACACGGCCCGGGCCCTGGCCCAGGTCATTCGCATGGACAAGGATTTCGGGGTCATTTTCATGGGCAAGCAGGCCATCGACGACGACGCCTATCAGCTGCACATCCTGCTCGCCGAGGAGCTGGGCATCCCGGCGGCCACCAACGTCATGGCTTTCGCCCTCGAGGAACAGAAGGTCAAGGTGGAACGGGAGATTGACGAAGGGGCCAGGGAAAAGATCGAAATGGCCGTCCCTTGCGTCGTGGCCGCGGCCAAGGGCCTGAATACCCCCCGCTACGCCTCGATGATGGGCATCATGAAAGCCAAAAAGGTTGAAATAAAGAAAATCACGCTGAGCGAAATCGGCATTGACGAGTCCCAGAACAGAATTCGCCTGCTCAAGCTGTCGGCGCCGGCCGAAAAACCTCAGGGAAGGATCATTCCCGGCGAGCCGGCCGCGGCCGTGCACGAATTGGTCCGGCTTCTGCGCGAAGAAGCCAAGGTGCTGTAGGAGACGAACATGGCCAATATCGGATTGTATATGGAATTGAAGGACGGGGTTTTCAAAAAATCGAACCGGGAACTGCTCAGCCTGGCCAGGAAAAGCGGCCAGCCAGTGCACGCCGTGCTTTTTTGCCAGGACACGCAGCCGTACATGGAGGAGCTGAAAGGCATCCAGACCGTCGTCCAGGTCAAAGGGGCCGACCTCTCCTACCAGCCCGACCGTTACGCCCGCACCCTGGCCGCGGTCATCCAGGAATTCAAACTCGACATTTTTTGCGGCATTTTTTCCGCCCAGGGCAAGGATTTGTTCCCGCGCCTGGCCGCCAAGGCCAAGGCCAGCCTGGTCAGCGACTGCCTGGCCGTCGACCTGGACAAGCGCCAAGCCCTCAAGCCGGTCTATTCGGGCAAGCTGCTGGCCGAATACCGGATCGATGCCGGGACGGCCCTGTTCACCGTCAGGCCCAACGTCATCGCCGTCGAGACCACGGCGGCGGCCGCGACGCCGGAAGTCAGGACCGTGGCCATGGACAGCGGCGAATTGGGGACAAAGATCACCGAAGTACTCAAGAGCGCCTCACAAAAAATAGATCTGACCGAAGCCGAGATCATTGTCTCCGGAGGCCGGGCCATGAAGGGCAAGGAAAATTTCATCATCCTGGAGGACCTGGCCAAGGTTCTGAATGCCGGGGTCGGCGCTTCGCGGGCCGCGGTCGACGCCGGTTTCGCCACATCCGACATGCAGGTGGGACAGACCGGCAAGGTGGTCAACCCCAAGCTTTATGTTGCCTGCGGCATATCGGGAGCCATCCAGCATTTCGTGGGCATGAAGACCTCGAAGATCATCGTGGCGGTCAACAAGGACCCGGAAGCCCCCATCTTCAAGAAAGCCGACTACGGCATCGTCGGCGACCTGTTCGTCGTCGTGCCGCTGTTGAAAGAGGAATTCAGAAAAGAAATGTCCTGACGCCGGGATGACGCTTCAGTCGCGCGGGTTTTGCAAAAGGACTTTTTCATAGTCACGCTTCAGGCGCTTGTTGTCCGCTTCAAGCTGTTTGACCTGCCCGCGCAGAGTTCGTAATTCCAGAAGCCACTGCAGCAGTTGCCGGTCGGCCTGCTTGCGGGATATCTTTACTTTGATCAGCTGAATTTCAATATAATCGTCCAGAGTCATGCCGTTTCTCCAGGCACATTATAGGATTTGCAGCCAATAATTTCAAATGTCAACGGCGGATGGACGAAGTCGGTCCTGCCGCTGAGCGATTTGACTCGCCGCGGTGATTCGGCTAAAATGATTTCTTACAGAGGAGCGACTATGGCCAAAAAAGCTTTGATCACCGGCGTCACCGGTCAGGACGGGTCCTACCTCGCCGATTTCCTGCTGGACAAAGGGTATGAGGTCTACGGCATGGTGCGCCGTTCCAGCATGGAAAAATTCGACCGCATCGAACACATCAAGGACCGCATCAAGATCCGGCAGGCCGACCTGCTGGACCAGTATTCCATCAGCAAGGTCATCGCGGAGATCCAACCCGACGAAGTATACAACCTGGCCGCCATGAGCTTTGTCCCCACCTCATGGGACCAGCCGGTGCTGACCGCGGAATTCACGGCCATCGGCGTCACCCGCATGCTGGAAGCCATCCGCGCCGTCAATCCGCGCATACGCTTTTACCAGGCTTCTTCATCGGAAATGTTCGGCATGGTCAAGGAGATCCCCCAAACCGAGCTGACCCCCTTTCATCCGCGCAGCCCCTACGGCGTGGCCAAGGTCTACGGCCATTGGATCACGGTCAATTACCGGGAAAGCTACAACATCTTCGGTGTTTCGGGCATACTTTTCAACCACGAGTCACCCCGCCGGGGCATCGAGTTCGTCACCCGCAAGGTCACCTACAACGCCGCCAGGATCAAACTTGGCTTGAGCCAGGAGCTGCGCCTGGGCAATCTGGGAGCCCAGCGCGACTGGGGCTTCGCCCTGGACTATGTCGAGGCCATGTGGCTGATGCTGCAGCAGGACAAGCCCGATGACTTCGTGATCGCCAGCGGCGAGACCCATTCGGTGCAGGAGCTGGTGGAGATCGCCTTTTCGCACCTGGGCCTCGATTACAAAGATTTTGTGGTCCTGGACAACAAATTCATCCGCCCGGCCGAAGTCGACCTGCTCCGCGGCGACTTCAGCAAGGCCAAAAAAATACTGGGCTGGCAGCCCAAGGTCCACTTCGCCGAATTGATCAAAATGATGGTCGATTCCGACATGGCCCTGCTTAAAAAGGACTACCGCTTATGAACTACAAGGAAGAGCGGCCCTGGGGCGGCTTCGAGATCCTGTTCGAAGAAACAGGCCTGAAGGTCAAGCGCATCTTGGTCAAGCCCGGGAAAAGGCTTTCCCTGCAAAGCCACGAACACCGCGCCGAGAACTGGGTGGTGGCGCGGGGGCAGGCCCTGGTCACCCTGGGTGAGGAGATTGTCAGACTGGAAAAAAGGCAGGCGGTCTTTATTCCGGAAAAGACCAAGCACCGCATGGAAAATCCGGGAAAAGAAGAGCTGGTCTTTATCGAAGTGCAGACCGGGACCTATTTGGGCGAGGACGACATCACCCGATACCAGGACGACTTCGACCGCAGCTAGCCATCCCGAACCACTTGCGTAAACCATAAATAAGGAATTCTCATGTTGCAAAAAGAAAAGGAAATCGGCCTGCAGGCGGTCGGCATGGCCATGGCCATGGCGGGCACGATACAGAAGGAATTGACCAGCGGCGACACCCTGACCAAGACCGACCGCAGCCCGGTGACTATCGCCGATTTTGCCGTCCAGGCCCTGATCTGCAAAATTCTCAGCAGCCATTTCCCCGGCATGCCCATCGTGGGCGAAGAAGACTCGCTGGCCCTGCGCCGTTCCGAAAATTGGGGATTGTTCGCCAAGATCATTCATTACCTGAAAAAGAGCGACGCACCCCTGAGGGAAAAAGAGATCTGCGACTGCATCGATCTTGGCGGAGCGGAACCCAACGCGACTTTCTGGACCCTGGACCCCATCGACGGCACCAAGGGCTTCCTGCGCGGCGAACAGTTCGCCATCGCCCTGGCGCTGGTCCAGGGAGGCCTGGTCCGCCTAGGCATCCTGGGCTGCCCGAACCTGCCGCCGGCTTCCGGCGGCACCCTGTTCTGGGCCATTCAGGGCCAGGGCAGCTGGAGGATCTCGGCCATGACCGGCAGCGCCGAGCCCATTCGCGCTTCGGTCAAAACCGATCCGCGCCTGATGAAATTCGTAGAAAGCTACGAGTCCTCGCACAGCGACAAGGACACCCAGCTCGAGATATCCCGCCGCCTGCTGATCTCGAGCCCCCCCGAGCAGATGGACAGCCAGGTCAAGTACGGCATCGTGGCATCAGGCCAGGCCGATATCTACCTGCGCATCCCCAACCCCGCCACCCCCGACTACCGCGAGAAGATCTGGGACCACGCCGCCGGCAGCTTGATCGTGGAAGAAGCCGGCGGCTGGGTCAGCGACATCGACGGGAAAAAACTCGATTTTTCCGCCGGCAAGACGCTGAGCCACAACCGCGGCATCCTGGCCAGCAACGGCCGCGTTCATTCCCGAGTGCTGGAGATCATCTCAGAGATCACGGCGGAGAAATAAGAAAGAACAAAGATGGGCGATTCGCGAATCGCCCCTGTTTTTACAGTTGTTCCATTTGCAGCGCCCAGGCCGCCTTGTCGGCGGCCGGCGGCCGGTAGGCTTCGAACTGTCGGAGCAGTTCCTCGGGATGTTCGGCGGCCAGGATCATGGAACGGTGCGCCGCATCCAGGAACCGCTGCGCCAGGACCTGGTCGAGAAAACCCAGCAATTGGGTATAGTAATGAGCGACATTCAGCAGGCCGCAGGGCTTGCCATGCATGCCCAATTGCGCCCAGGTCATCATTTCGAAGATCTCCTCCAGGGTGCCCAACCCGCCCGGCAATGCCATGAAGCCATCGGCAAGTTCGGCCATCAGCGCCTTGCGCTCGTGCATGGATTCCACCACTCGCAGATCAGCAAGGCCGCTGAAAGCCACTTTCTTTTCATAAAGTTCCCTGGGAATCACCCCGATGACTTCACCGTCGTTTTCCAGGGCGGCCTGGGCCAACTGGCCCATCATGCCCAGCCTGCCGCCGCCGAACACCAGGCCGACCTTCCTCCGGGCGAGGATGCCGCCCAATTGCCGCGCCGCCCGGACATATTCGGGCCTGGCACCGGGGCTGGAACCGCAGAAAACGCATATTCTCTTCATGGGCATTCCTTTTATTGAATGATTCCGCAAAAATCAGTCACTTTGATTTTCCCGCCGGGGATGGCAATTCATTTTTACAAAGGATGAAGCGTTTGTCAAACCAAACGGTTTAGCAGGAACGACTATCCATGATGCCCTTGACGCATGGGTCCATTTCGCAAAATGCTTTCTGCCGTGGTAAAATCAACGGATGAGGGTCGGGAAGACGAAAGACCGGCGATGGCTGCTGGCAGCCGGGGGAGTAATGATAGCGCTGGCAATGGCCTGTGGCTGCGGCCGTTCCCAGGATGTACCGGAGCCGAATGGCCAAGGATATGACTATCCCGCCGGTTTCACCTTCGTCGAGGTGCCGCGGCCCCTTGAGGCGGACAACGCCCGCTGCGTCGAGTCCGCGCTCCCCTTCCCGGAAATCGGTATCCCCTTCCGCGATCCCTGCTACTTGACCCGCCTGACACGGGTGACCGAGGCCGACGGCATTCAGGGGAGGCACGAATACTCACGCTTTGATCCCTTCAATCGTGACCGGACCTTCATCGCGCTGCTGAAGAATACGGGCGACTACGCGGTGTATAAGACCTCTCCCTATCCCTGCAACCAGGCCGCCAACCTTGTTTTTCAAACCGACGCCAGCGAGGATCCGCGCTGGGACAACGACGATCCTAACCTGCTGTGGGGGCTCTCCGGCTTCCGCATCATCCGGGATGACGTCCTGAGCAGGGAGAGGACGGTAGTCAAGGATTTCGCAACGGACCCGCGCATCGCTCCGATCCTGGCCGCCGAACCCGACCTGTACCGCATCACCATGCGCCAGGAGGGAGAAGCCTCGGCCGACCGGCGCTACTGGGCGTTCGTCCTGCAGGGGACCCGGGATGAATACCGGCCGCGCTATCTTTTCTGCTGGGACCGGACGGACAACCGAATACTCGGTCTTTATACGATTACGAATGAGGAATCCGACATCGACTGGGTGGGAATGTCGGTCAACGGCAACTGGGTCCTGGTCGGGGGCATGTCCGAGAACGGCGGCAAGCTGAGGGGCATGACCATCGCCAACCGTTCGCTGACCCGCTTCCAGCGCATCGACTATACCACCTCCCATGCCGACACCGGTCTTGACATCCAAGGCCGCGAGGTCCTGGTGATGCAAAATTCCCGGACCGATTTCATTGACCTGGTCCTCCTGGCCTGGGAAACGCGGCCGATCCTGGATGCCAACGGCAGTTACCAAGGCACCGGCCACGTGCCGCTGCTCCGCCTCTTTTACGACAGCGACTCCCCCATCGGCTTCCAATCCGGGGTCCATATTTCGTGCAACACGCCGGGATACTGCCTGGTCAGCACCCACATCGCGAAAAACACGGCGGAAAAAAACTGGCTGGACCGCAGCAATGTGCTCATCCGCCTGGATACGGCCAGACCCCGCGCTTTCATGCTCGCCAAGACCTACAACACCAGCGAAGCCTATTTCGAGGAAACCCATGGCGCCATGAGCCGCGACGGCTCCTCGATCGTCTGGGCGGCGAACTGGAACCGGGATGTCGGCCGGGAAAAAATGTGCCTGCTGCAGCTGGACATGCCGCCCGACTGGAAGCGGCTCACCGGCGGCGAGTGAGGCGACTCCGGCACTCGGGCTGCAGCCGGTCACTTTTCGTGGTACTTGTTTTTATTTCAGGATCGCCCGCATGGCCGCGCCAGCGGTTTCCATATCCGGAGTTCCCTTGGGCATGCGGCTGCCCGGGCCGAAAGCGCCCCGCGCCCATTCGAACAGCATGGGCCCGTTGACCGGATCGTTGGCGCAGTCATTGGCCTTGAAGTATTCCTTCAGCAGCCAGCCGGTGCGCGGAAACAAATGGAAGTGCAGCCGGGGATCGACTTCGCAAAATGAAAGGATATAGACCCGCTCCGGCCGGACCGCTTCTTCAATGGCCTTCACCGCCTGCGCCAGCATTTTCCCCAGCGCCTTTGCCGTTTCCGCCGGCAACTGGGCCAACCCGGCCGTTTCACCCTTCACTCTGAATATCAAATAGCCGGGTATGGGACACTCGACGCTTTGCTCCAGGCTGAACATCTCGTTCTCAAAAATTATTGGCCCTGACGATCTTTGACCCATCATGTTGTCTCCTCGAAAAATTTGGTTTGCTGAGGCGACCGGTCGGTCTCCGGAAAGATATGGCTTGATCCGCTTTACAACAGGTCCTTTTTCGTAAAGATGGACGCAAAGCGGTAGCCTTGTCCTTCAATCGTCTCGCGGCCGCCTTCCTCGCGGTCCAGGACGGCCATGATCACTTCCACCCTGCCGCCCTCGGATTCGACCTGTCTGGCGCCCTTGATGATCGAGCCGCCCGAGGTGATGACGTCGTCGAACAGGGCCACGCGCATGCCGGAACGGAAATTGCCCTCGATCATCTTGCGCGTGCCGTGGGACTTTTCTTCCTTGCGGATGATGAAGGCAGGCAGCGGCCGCATTTCCAGATGGCTGACGACGGCAATGGCCGTGACGATGGGATCGGCGCCGATCGAATAGCCGCCCACCGCGTCCACTTTATAAACGGACAGCATGTCCAGAAAGAGCCTGCCGCAGAGGGCGGCCCCCTCGGCGTCCAACGTGGTCACCCGGGCGTCAACATAAAAATCACTGGTCTTGCCCGAAGCCAGCTTGAATTCCCTGCCCCTGACCACTGACTTCTCCAGCAGGATCTGGCGCAGGCGGGCTTTCAAACGAGTTTCCCCCTGAAATCGCCCGGCAGGACTTTGAGCAAATAAGGAGTGATCTCGATGATGGTGTCTTCCAAAAATTCCTGGTTTTCCGGGCTGAAATCCTCACCCGCTTCCTCTACGGCAGATCCTTTGCGGGAAAGTTCAATGATGCCGAACTTCAAGTCGCCCGCACGCAGGACCGTGCTCATCATCTTCCAGATTTTCCTGATCTTGTCGCCGGGCCCCTTGATAAATTCGAAAAGATGCAGATGCTTCATCTGGTTGAAATTGTTTTCGATCAGGCCCTTGTTCAGCTTGTAGACCCGGGCCGCGAAGGCGTCGGGGGAGGAGATCGGGATCATGCCGGCGTTGACCAGGTGTTCGGGATAGGCGAAGGACAGCACCATGTTGTCCTTGTCGGTAAGCAATATGGCCACTTCGTCGGCCTCCAGATCAAAATTATCACAATAAAACTTGGCAATATCGTTGATAACCGATTTGAAAACCGTATCCGAATGGCCGCCGCCGGTGATCATCTTGAATTTTTCCAGCAATAAATTGATGTCCTTCATGTTGACTCCCGCTGTAATAGTAATATTTTTTTAAGCAAAAAACAAGGGGCCGGAAAAATTTAAAATCCGGACTCAAAGCAGGGGAAAAACCCCAAGTCGGGAAATGATCTGCCCGTGCCGCCGGGTTTTTTCCAGCTTCAGGTTCCCGGTCACGATGCATTCCGACAATTCGCCGCCGGGGCCGATGCGGGTGTTTTCCCAGAGCACCGATCTCTCCACTCGGGAATGCGCCGAAATCTCGACATTTTCCGAAAGGGCATTGGCTTGCCGATCCGAACAATGGGTCTTGTACTCCCAATTGGCCCGGAAATACAGTTCCGGGGTGCCGATATCCAGCCAAATCCCGTCATAAAAAACGGTCTGGAAGCGCAAACGGTTCTTTTGAATGCTGTTGAAAAAGTTGCCGTCGTCTATTTTTTCAATCGTCTTTTTCCTGAACAGGGCCGCGCCGGCGTACATCAGCCCCATGCCGGGCCGCGGACCGGCATTTTCCAGAAACCCGTCGCCGCCGATGTTCAGGCCGGCATAGCGCCCCGCAGGGTTCGGGCGCACCAGCAGGATTCCATCCCCGTCCGTTGCGGCCGCTTTTTCCAACATGCCGGCCAGGGGGATATCCAAGAAAGTATCGCCGTTGATCGCCAATAGCCAATCCGAAAAAAAAGGCAGCGCCTGCCGCAGTACGCGGCTGCCGCTCAATTCTTTTTCGCGGATAAAGCGGATGCCCCGGTCGTCTCCCGCGGCCTCGATCACCTGTTCGCCCAGGTGATGAAGATTGATGAACCCCTCGGTGCAATTCTGGGCGCGCAATTGCCGAAGCAGCAAAGCGAGCAGCGGCACTCCGTTCAAGGGGAAGACCGGTTTCGGCTTGATCAGGGAGAGCGGCTCGGCCCTTCTGCCGTAGCCGCCGGCCAGGATGAAAAACTTCACGCTTTGAATTCCATGTTGCCGGAACGCCCGGAAAGGAGAAAAAGCTGGTAATAGGAGTCGCGGATATAATCCTTTGCGGAAAATCCCAGCTCCGCGGCCATGGCGTCAATGCCGGCCGGTTCACCCTCTATCTCCAGGAAATTCCCTATCGGCGTTTCGTCGAGCATGACGCGGATCCCCTTCCTTTTGAATACTTCCCGGTATTTTTCATAGACAAAATAAATCCGGAAACCGATGCCCAGCAGGATCTTTTCCATATTGGCGAAATCGGAAACCTCCACCTCGATCTCCTCGCGCATCTTGTAGCGGGAGTTTTTTTGCACCGGGATTTTCATGGTCAGAACGTTTCCGGTTTCCAGGCGGCGCAGGCGGAGGAGGACCGACTGTTTTTTCAACCGCTGCTGCGCCGTATCAAAAACCAGGTTCCTTTCCAAAACCCGGGGAGATTCCGCCTCGGCCGCCAGACAGCGGAGTTTCTCGAGCCAGGGTTCCAGGCGTTCGACCCTTATTTTTACTTCGATTTCAACCGGGTTTTCAGTATTCACGGTAGCGGATGAACTCCAGCAGGCTTTCCAGGGACTCGCGATGGGCAGAGGAGGGGAACGATGCCAAAAAAAAGGCGCATTTCCTGTAATAGCGATCGATGATCCGCAGCGACTGCTCCATAATGCCCAGGGTCCGGCAGCGTTCCAGCAACGGCTGCGGTCCGGAACGGCTGAAATTCCTGATGAGCGGCAAACCGTTGTGGCGCAGCAGCAGGATATAAGGCAAGGTCACCTTGCCCTCACGCAGATCCTGAAAACGGCTCTTGCCGGCGCTGTCGGAAAAGATATCCAACAGGTCATCGCTGATCTGGAAGATCATGCCGAAATCCCGGCCGAAACGGTAGAAATCGGCGGTCGAACGCCCCGGCTTTTCATTTAACTGGGCTGCCAGGCGGGCAATGCCGGCAAACATGGAGGATGTTTTTTTGCGAATGATTTCATAGTAGGTGCGGGAACGGATGCCGTAGTTGAAATTGTTCTCAAATTCCAGGATCTGCCCTTCGATCATCTGCCAGGACGCATCCAGCATCATATCCATGACCGCGTTGCGATTTTGCGGCGAAAGCATGCGCAGCGAAGTAATGAACAGGAAATCGCCCCAGAGCAGGGAAAGATAATTGCCGAAATGGTGATTGGCAGTTTTTTCGCCGCGCCGCCAGGCGGAATTGTCCACGATATCATCGTGAACCAGGCTGGACAAATGGAGCATTTCAATGGCCGCCGCCATTTGCGGCAGCCCGTCATCCTCAACATGGTTCATTCCGGCCAGGAGGAAAAAAAATGCGGCGCGGATCTTTTTCCCTTTGCCGACCGGCGTGTGCTGCCGCAATTCAGAGATCAAATGGACTTTGCTGCCGATGCGCCTGGCCAGGATCTTTTCCGTCGATCTGAGCAACGGCAGAATGGGTTTCTGCACTTTTAAATAATCCATGGATGGTGCTTATCTTATCATCCCCATCGGAATTTTGCAAACAGCCGGCACGTTGCCGACGGCCGGCAGCGAACCCCCTGCCGGCAGACCATAAAAATTTATCTCAACCAGCCGGGGGGGATTCCCGCTTTGTGCGCTTTTTCATACAGTTCATCCAGTTGGGCTTCGGCCTGGCTTACAAAAAGCTTTTTTTGTTCAGTCTGGTTGGTCAATTGCGAAATCTGGACCCTGATCGCGTCCTGCTCGGCCGGGATGCTTTTGATATAAAAATCAGACCAAAGTTTGTTCAATTCCAGTTGCGCGCCCTCGATTTCTCCCTTCAATTTGGCGATCCGTTCTTCCAGTTCGCTCTGCTGCTTTTTCCAAAAATCAGGGTTCTTGGCTTCATCTTCTTTGTCATCTTTTCCGCGCTTTGGCGCAACGGATTCCTCGGGGACGAATGCATCGGATTCCATCTGCACAAAACTATATTTTTTGCCGCCGATGGAAACCGAATTGACATTGTTGTCGTTGACGGCCAGTTTTGACTTGCCCAGTTTTTTTCTTCTTTCTTCCTCTTGCTTTTTCAGCGCCATCAGGTCGATTCCATTGCCGAAAACCGGTGCCAATCCGGCGCCGATGAAGCAGATCAGTAAAGCATACAGGGCGATTTTCATTTCCCGTTCACTTCGATTTTGACCAGCCGGTTTTTCCTGCGTTCCATTTCGCTGCTGTTGTCGAACTGGGGATCCTTTTCACCGTAAAAGAACGTCTCGATGCGGGCGGCCTCGATCCCGTACTGGCTGATCAAAATATTCTTGATCGCTTCGGCCCGTGCCGAGGAAAGCCGCAGGTTGTATTCCTCACCGCCGATGCTGCAGGTATAACCGCGCAGAGTGACCAGATATTCCGACTTGGCGGCGACGAAATCCTTGATGGCGGCAAAGTCGGCGGCATGATCGGCAGCCGGTTGCTTGCTGTCAAACTCGAACAGGATGTCAAAGTTCAGAGCATCGCCTTGTACTTCCGTAACCTGTCCCTCGGCAACCTGATCCGGTTCCTGACCCTCCTTCTGAAGGGTCTCGACAATCGGGATATTTTCCTTTTCTCCCGTGCCTGCCGAGGCGCCGCCAGCCATTTTGGGCAGGATCAAAACCCGGTCGTCGACCCGGATATCCGAACTGGCATCCAATATTTTCATCGTGGAATTGGTGTTCTCGCTATGAATGACGATCCCCATGCCGATGATCAGCGGCGGCAGGTCGGAGCGCAAAACACGGTAGATCAACAGGAACGAGCCTTTGCCGACCACCCCCTCCCCCAGGTCTACCGTCACGTACTGATTATCACCGGCAATTTCTCCGGTAGTGCCCAGCGCCAAATCGCAAAACACGACGTTGCCGCTTATGGCATTGGCCGGAATGCGGCAGTATTGGTAATCGATCTTCTTTTCGAACATAGTCGCTTCCGGCTTGTACGGGATGCCGAAATCACCGATATTGACCGGATGGCATCCTTTTTGCAACCGAATTACGGCATGCTCGTCATAAATGCAGGTGATCTCGGCCAGGGATTTCTTCAGGAAATACCGTCCCAAGCGATCATGGCTGCGGGAATGAATGACCCGGCCTTCGCTCATGATGATCAGCAGGTCCCCCTCCTTGAACCCGGCACTGGAGCCTTTGTTGATCAGCAGTTCATCAAAGTCGGTAAATTCCATCCGTTCATGAGCCGGCAGGTGTTTGCCTACGATGCGTATATCCCGCGGCATATCGTCTTTGATGAAATAGGAACAATTCAGATCCGTTTCCGAGATCAATAGGGATTCCTGCAAAAAGACATACGCTTTCCGTATATTCAGTATTTTTTTGCTCTCTTCGGCGCTGGTGAACAAAGCTGCCCATAAAAAAATAAAAATGACAAAAATCAGCAGTTTTTTCATTTTTTTCTCCCCCGCTTTAGTAAAATGGCCTGGCTACGAGTTTTTTTCCCATTACAATGGATTTAATAAATTAAAATTAAAGAATTGTCAAGTATTTAGGCGATTGCGGCGAAAATGGGGTCCCCATGTTTTTGAAAAACAAAGGCCCGGCTCACATGCCCAGTAATTTAATGCTTAAATAGGAAAATGAGACAAAAACAAGGCTTTTAAAAAGAAAATACAAAAAAGCAATGAAAAAGCTTTTTTGGAGGCTGATCTTTGCAAAAAAAGCGATGCCCAGCGCCAGGGCCGCGAGGTACCAGAGGGAAAAGAAATCGAACTGGGAAAGAATAATAAACGGCAGGCTACGGAAGTCCATTCCAGGGGAAAACATGGTCAGCCCGGTGTGGACCAGCATGGTTTTTTTCATCAGGATCAGGGAGGATTTCAGTATCCCGCCCAGGAACATGTCCAAGATGGACGCGTGCACCACGCCGGAAAAATAATGAACGTAATTCCCTTCACTGCCGGCCACCTTGAAAAAAAGATAGATGAAAAAGGCGGCCACCACGATCATCATCCCGGCAAAGACGAGCGAAAACAAGGCTCCGGTCAAGCGCTGGCTGGGAGTGAATTTATCCAAATTGGCCAATTGCTCTTCGCTCAATTTGTCTGCCATTTCCGAGTTACGGATGAACTTGGCCTGCTCCACCTTGGTGACGGGATAAGTCAGGAAGGTAGCGATGGCGCTAAACAAAAGGATGACGGCCAGCACGGCCTGCCAGCGTTTTTTGTCCATTATTTTGCCGATGGTTTGAGCCGGGTTGCCGATCACGCCAAAAAAATCATTGAAAAATTCGTTCATTTTGCCCTCCCGGACTTTTCTTTCTTGATGATCTCGCCGTCCAGCAAATTCTTCATCCCCAGTCCTGGAAACATTTATACGCAAAGGATCGCTTTTGGTTCAAACCGCGATCATCCGGAGCTGGTATGAAAAAATGCTCGGCCGTCGTTGTCCCGCCGGCTGTTTTCGAGTATAATAAAAAATCGACAAGCGGTCAAGGAAAAGCAATGAACTACAACTTCAAGGAAATCGAGGCCAAGTGGCAGCGGATCTGGCAGGAAAATCACACCTTCCGGACTCTTCTCGAAGAAAGCAAGAAAAAATATTACTGCCTGGAAATGTTTCCCTACCCTTCCGGCTCCGGTCTCCACGTCGGCCATCTCAAGAATTATGTGCCTACCGACACGTTCTGCCGCTTCAAGAGCATGCAAGGTTACAATGTGCTGCACCCCATGGGCTGGGACGCCTTCGGCCAACCGGCCGAGAACGAGGCCATTCGGCGCGGCCGCAATCCGCGCGAGATGGTGCCCGAGTACGCCGCCACTTACCGCGAAACCCTGATCAAAGCCGGCTGCTCTTATGACTGGGAGCGCGAAATCAATTCCAGCCTGCCCGGATATTACAAATGGACCCAGTGGATCTTCCTGCTGCTCCACCGCAGGGGGCTGGCCTATCGGGCCACGTCCCCCATCAACTGGTGCCCTTCCTGCAAGACCGGCCTGGCCAACGAGGAGGTCAAGGAAGGCCGCTGCTGGCGATGCGATTCTCCGGTTGAGAAGAAGCCGATGCCGCAATGGTTTTTCCGCATAACCGCTTACGCCGATCGGCTGCTGGCCGACCTGGAAAAGCTCGACTGGTCCGAGGGGATGAAGGAGATGCAGCGGGACTGGATCGGCCGCAGCGAGGGGGCCGAGGTGGATTTCGCCGTGGCCGGCAAAAAGCAGAGCATCCGGGTCTTCACTACCCGGCCGGATACCCTGTTCGGCGCTACCTTCATCGTATTGGCCCCGGAACACCCGTTGGTGTCGCACCTCACCGCAGCGAAGCGGCGCAGCGAAGTGCAGGACTACATCCGCAAGGCACAGGGCGAGTCAGACATCGACCGCCTTAATGTGGCGCGGACCAAGACCGGCATTTTCACCGGGGCTTATGCTGTGAATCCGGTCAACGGAGAAAAAATCCCGGTCTGGATCGCCGATTATGTAATGATGAACTATGGCACCGGCGCCATCATGTGCGTGCCGGGCCACGACAACCGTGATTTTGAATTCGCCAGGAAATTCAGCCTGCCCATCGTGCAGGTGGTCAGCCGGGATGGCTCCACTTACGATCTGGAGTCCGCGGAAGCAACAGAGGGAATTGCCGTCAATTCCGGCAAATGGAATGGCTTGCCAACGGCCGAATTCAAGCAAGCGATCGGCCGCTGGCTGGAAGAAAAAGGGATTGGCCGCCCGATGATCCACTACCGCCTTCGCGATTGGCTGATTTCCCGGCAGCGCTATTGGGGAGCGCCGATTCCCATCATCCATTGCCCGAAGTGCGGTGAAGTGCCGGTCCCGGAAGCGCAGCTCCCGGTCGTGCTTCCCGACGTGGAGAACTACCAGCCCTCCGGCACCGGCGAATCGCCCTTGGCCACGATTCCCGCGTTCGTCGAGACCGTCTGCCCAACGTGCGGCGGCGCGGCCCGACGCGAGACGGATACCATGGGCGGTTATGCCTGCTCTTCCTGGTATTTTCTCCGTTTTGCTGACGTCGGCAACGATAATTTTTTTGCTTCACGTTCAGCCCTCGACTACTGGTTGCCGGTGGATCAATATACCGGGGGGATCGAACATGCCCGATCCCATCTGCTTTATGCCCGCTTCTGGACGAAGGTATTGTTTGACGAAGGGCTGCTGGGCTTCGAGGAGCCCTTCCTGAGGCTGCGCAACCAGGGTTCGCTGCTGGCCATGACGCCGGGGCGCCGGCCACGGCCGCAGGAGGAGAATAACGCGGGTGACGAGAAGATCATCGATTGGATCGTGCTCAAGCATGACGAGCGCGAGCAGTATCCCGCCGACCAGATCGTCTGGCGCTGGGCGCGCATGTCCAAGTCGAAAGGCAATGTCGTCACGCCGGACGACATGGCCGAACGTTTCGGCGCCGATTCACTGCGCGTCTATGAGATGTTCGTGGCGCCGTTTGAGGATGACGTGCACTGGAGCGAAGAGGGGATCCACGGCTCGCACCGTTTCGTCACCCGCGTCTGGCGCTGGCTGCAAGCCGCGCTGCCGCTCTTCCGGCGGGAATGGCGGGATGCCCTGCCCGTTGAGATGTCACCGGCGGCTGGTAACTCCGCGGCCCCCGCAGATTCGATCAAGCCAGGTGATCAATGGGGGCCGGCGGAACGGGCCGTGCGCCGCAAGCTGCACCAGACCGTGCGCAAAGTGGGGGCGCAGATCGAGACCTTCCAGTTCAACACGGCCGTGGCCGCCATCATGGAGCTTTTAAATGAGATATATGCTTATGCGCCGCCGGAGAGGGAAGCGCTGCCGGAAAACATCAACCCGGTCGTCGTTTCCGAGCTGGCCGAAACCCTGACCCTTTTGCTGGCCCCTTTCGCACCCCATCTGGGCGAGGAGCTCTGGCAGCAGCTGGGTGGGACCGCTACCGTCTACCGGGCGCCCTGGCCCGCGTACGATCCGGAGCTGATCGCCGAGGAAAATGTCAACATCATGATCCAGGTCAACGGCAAGATCAAGGACAAGATCCGCATCGCGCTCGATAGCGACGAGGAAACGGTGAAGCAGGAGGCCATGAAATGCGGGAAAATCAAGCAGTTGCTCGCAGGTCGCCAGATCATAAAAATAATTTTTATCAAAAACAAGATGCTCAGCATTGTCTGCAAATGAAAAACGCGATCTGGCTGCTACTCGCCATATCCATTCTGAACCTCCAGTGCGGCTACCGCCTGTCGGGACGAGGGCAGACCCTGCCGCCTGGGGCCCAAACCATTGCCATCCCGAATTTCAAAAACCAGACCTCGCGCCTGCAGGTCGAGCAGTTCATCAGTTTTGCGGTCCGGGACGAGTTCATCGCCAGAAGCCGCCTGCGTTTGGCCGATTCGGCCAACGCGGCCGACCTGGTTCTCGAAGGCAAGATCACCGCCTTTGCCACCGCCCCTATCTCCTATTCGGAATCGGGAGCGGCCAATTTCTATGAAGTGCGCCTCACCCTCGATGTGCGCCTGATCGATATGAGAACGAACGATTTGTTTTATCAGGGAACCGGTTTGGCTTTCCGGGAAACCTATGAAACCGACAGCGCCGATTTCTTTTCCCAGGAAACGGATTCATTGGTCAAAATTGCGGCAAAGTTCGCTTCCAGCATTGTCGCGGCCATCCTGGAAAACTTCTGATGCCCGAGACGACTTTCTTCGGTTTTGTCAACCGCATACAGACCGAAAAACAATTCCCGCCCCTGCTCCTGCTCTATGGCTTCAATGAATTTCTGGGCGAATACGTCATCAGCGAGATCGGCCGCGTGTTCGGCGAACACAGAACCGAATTCAATTTCAAGCGCTACTATTTCGACAGCGAAGAGGAGAACAGCTGGGAAGAGATACTGAGCGAAGCCAATAGCTCCAGCTTTTTTATCAGTTCCCAGAAGATCATCACCGTGGCCATCCGCGACGAAAAAAAGATCTCCTTAAGCGCGGCCGCCAAAAAAGCCGTAGCCCATTACCTGCAAAAGCCCAATCCGCACACCACCCTGATCGTCTTTGTTTCCCTGGACCTGAGCCGTGACGACTACAGGCAGCTGAAAAAAGACAAGATCGGCAAATTAAAGGAGAACTTTGAATCCCCGCAAACGGTTTGCATCGATCTGGACCGCAGCGGTGAAGCGGAGATCAAAAACTTCATCAAGCAGTACATGAAGGAAAGGAAGATTACCATCACGGTCGGGGCCATCGAAAGGATCCAGGAGATCATGGCCGACGATTTCGTCTCCATCATCCACCAGCTGCCCAAGCTGGAAGCGGCAGCCGCCAAGAGCCAGAATGTCGACAGCGAGGACGTGGACGAGCTGATCACCGGCATCAATTCCCATTCCATCTGGGACCTGACCGAAGCCATCGAAAGGGAGGACGCCGCCGTCTACCTGGACATTTTGAAGTACCTGTTCATCAATGGCATCAAGCCCAGCTTCATCATCGGCACCCTGATCTCATATTATCACAAAATATACACGGCCAAATTCCTCATGAAGCATCATTTTTCCACTGCCGACATCGGCAAGGTATTGCAGCAGCCCCAGTTCATCCTGAACAAATTCATCGCCCTGGTCAGGAATTTTCCTGATTTCAAGATCCAAGAAGTGCTCAAGTTGATCTACCGGCTCGACTACGAATCAAAGACCAGCGGCGAGGAGTCGGCGCGCATCTCCCTGCAGAATTTCATCTTCCAGGTTAAATTCCTGGAATAACCGCCTCCGGGTCATTCTTTTTTAATATTTTTCAAGTCGTCGAAAGTCATCAGAATTTCCCGCTGGTTCCTGCTGTTGGGCGGCGAGATGACCCCTTTTTCCTGCAGCTGGTCGATCAGCCGGCCGGCGCGGGCATAGCCCACGCTCATTTTTCTCTGCAGGTAGGAAGCCGACGCCTGCCCGGTGCTGATGATGGTTTCCGCGGCCTCGAAAAACAATTCGTCCATGATCTGGTCTTCGCTTGCTTCTTCCTTTCTGGCGGAATGCTTGATGATCTGGGTGTTGAACTCGGGCTTGGCCTGCTTGGACAGAAAATTGACCACGCGCACGGTCTCCGGTTCCGAAACGTAAGCCGAATGCAGGCGGATCAGAGACGCGGTCTTGGGAGGCAGGAACAGCATATCGCCGTTGCCCAGAAGCTTTTCCGCCCCGATCTGGTCGATGATCGTCCGCGAATCGTACTTGGACGGAACGGCCAACGCGATGCGCGAGGGAAAATTGTTCTTGATGCTGCCGGTGATGACATCGATGGAAGGACGCTGGGTGGCCAGGATCAGATGAATGCCGATGGCCCGGGCCTTCTGGGCCAGCCGCAGGATATCATCCTCGATCTCCCTGGCCGAAACCATCATCAGATCGGCCAATTCATCGATGATGATCACGATATAGGGAATGGGCTCCTTGTCCTCCAGCTGCTCCAGCTCTTCGTCTTCCGACTGGATGAGCATTTCCAGCTTCTTGTTGTACTGCTCGATGTTGCGCACCTGCAGCGTGGCCAATTTTTTATAACGGTTCTCCATTTCAAAAACCGCCCAGTCCAAGGCGTTCTTGGCCAGTTTGGGATTGACCACCACCGGTGTAAGCAGGTGCGGCAAGGCATTGTAAATGGCCAGTTCGATGCGCTTGGGGTCGATCATGATGAATTTCACGGTCTTGGGCGAGGACTTGTACAGAACGCTCAGGATGATGGAGTGGATGGCCACGCTCTTGCCGCTGCCGGTGGCGCCGGCGATCAGCAAATGGGGCATTTCCTTCAAATCGGAAATGAAAATGTCGCCGCTGGCGGTCTTGCCCAGGGCCAGGGTCAGCGGCGAGCTGGAATGCTGATATTGGGCGGTCTCCAGCAATTCTCGCAGGTGAATGGTCTCGCGCTTCTTGTTGGGGATCTCGATGCCGATGGCCTTTTTGCCCAAAATGCGCTCGATACGGACATACTGGGCTTTGACCACCAGGGCCAGGTCCTCGGTCAGGCTGGACACGTCCTTGACCTTGACGCCGACATCGGGGACGAATTCAAATGTGGTAATGACCGGCCCGGGAGTGTATTCGGCAATTTCGCCGTTGATCTTGAATTCCTGCAGCCGCTGCGACAGTTCCAATTTCTTTTCTTCCAATTCGTCGATGTCGATCTGGCTTTTTCGGCTGGGAGCATCCAGATAGGTCAGCGGGGGGGGCTGATACTGGGCGTCGGGCTGAAACTCCTGTTCCAATTCCGGGAAGATCCCGGTTTCCTCGGGAAATTTGCTGGGTTTTTTTACCAGCGCTTTCTTTTCCGGATGCAAAACGACTTCGTTTTCCCTTTGCTTCAGCGGCTGCCGGCCTTTGAAAACAAAATTCCCTTCGGCCGCGTCGTATTTTTGCTGGACTTTTTTGCGGTTCCTGTTTCTGCGGATGCTTTCCAGCCGTTTTTGGAAAAAAAGCGCCAGAAGAACGGCAACCTTTTTCAGGAGACGCGCCAGGAAAATGAAAATATTCTTTATCGAAATCTTGGCGATGAGCACCAGGGAAATGCCCAGCAGCGAAAGGAAAAACGCCGCAGCGAAACCGCTCTTGATCTGGGCGCTTAAAAAATTATTGAGCAGCATGCCGGCCATGCCGCCCGAATGGACCGGCTGCCCGGCCACGGCGATCCAGGGCTTGACGTTGGCCAGAAATGCCGCCAGAGAGACCAGCAGGATGAAAAAACCGATGCCCTTGCTGACCGCCCTGCCGATGCGGCGGTTAAAAAGAAAAAATGCGGTCAAGAACAGAAATATAATGATGAACAGCAGCGAGGCGAATCCGAACAGGTTGAACAGCAGCGTCGCCAGTTCCGCCCCCACCCGGCCGCCGAAATTGTGCACAATGCGGCCATGGGCGGAATTGAAAAAGCTGGGATCCAGCGGCGTAAAGCTGACCAGGCTGAAGATCAGGAAAAAGGAGAAAAACAGGGCAAAAATGCCGAAAATTTCGTTTTTCAGGGACAGTTCTTTATCGTCGAAATTTTCTTTTTTCACCTTTGCCATTGGCAAAAAGTATAGCGACTCGCCCGGATATTGTCAAGCTGATGCGGTTCTTAAAGGATTTTCAGGCCGTAGAGACGCAATTTCTTGTCCAGATCGCGGTGGTGGGGGAACTCAGCGCGGATCAGGGCCTTGAACCCCGGGCCGTGGTTGCGTACTTGCAAGTGGACCAGCTCATGAAAGACAATGAAAGCGATCAATTCTTCGGGCAGCACTTGCAGCCAGGTGTTCAAAGAAATCTTGCCTTTGGCGCTGCAGCTTCCCCACTTGCTTTTCATCTTGCGGAAACCGATCCCTGACGGCCGCACCGCCAGAATCCCGGCATAGCGCCGGCTCATTTCCCGAACCAGGCTCAAAAATTCTCCGTTTGCACGATGGACGAGTTCCAATTGTTCGGCCAGGAGGCGCTGCCGCTGGAACCATTCATGCTTTGCCAGTATCCATTGCCTGTGCCGGTCCATGATCGACAGCGGGTCGAGGTGGCGGGGCAGGATGATCTGCAGGCACCCGCTGCGGAAAGCGATGCGCACCCGCCGCCGGTTATGGCGCACCACCTGGCAGGAGATGCCGTTAAAATTGAGTATTTCCATTGCCGCGCGGCCTGCTTTTTTAATTCAATTCGTACGAGCCGCCATAGCGGACGATCTCGACCTGGGGAATGCCGATGCCCAGCAGCTCGCGCTGCAGGTTTTGCAGCGCCGCGTCCTCGCCGTGCACCAGGAAAATTTTCTTGAGTCGCTTCAGGTCGTGGCGCTTCAGCCAGGCGCAGGTCTCGGCGTAGTCGGCATGCGCCGAAAAAGCGTTCAGGGTGGCGATCTCGGCCTTCACCTGGAAGGGCTTGCCGAAGATCTTGACCTCTTTGGACCGCTCGGCCAGCCGGCGGCCCAGGGTGTGTTCAGCCATGAAACCAACGATGGCGATGATGTTGGCCGGGTTCTCGATGTGGCGGATCAGGTGGTGCAGGACGCGGCCCGACTCGGCCATGCCGCTGGCGGAAATGATGATGGCCGGTCCCGGGAAGGCGTTGATCTCCTTGGACTGGGCCGTGGAGACCACGTAGCGGATGTTCTCGAAGCCGAAGGGGTCGACATTGACGCCGATGAAGCGGCGGATGGTCTCCTCGTCAAAGCACTCGGGGTGGATCTTGAAGATGGCGGTGGCGTTGACCGCCATCGGCGAGTCGATGAAGATGGGCAGGGCGGGTACCTTGCCCTCCTGTTGCAGAACATGGATGAGGTAGATCAGCTCCTGGGTGCGCTCGATGGTGAAAGCGGGGATGATGATCTTGCTGCGCCTGGAATGGGCCTTATGAATGATATCGGCCAATTCCTCACCGGCCAGGCCGATCGACTTGTGCAGCCGGTTGCCGTAGGTTGATTCCAGCACCAGGTAGTCCATGGGCGGCATGATTTCGGGATCGCGGATAATGGGCAGGCCCGGGCGTCCGAGATCGCCGCTGAAGCCGATGTTCAGATGGCCGCCGACGGCCAGGTGCACCATGGCCGCGCCCAGGATGTGGCCGGCATCGAAGAATTCGGCCGTCACGCCATCCAGGGGGAGGAACGGGCGATGGTAGTCCGTGGTGACAAAATGCCTCAGGGGCTGGACGGCCTCTTCGACGCTGTACAGGGGCTCATAGGCCGTGAGCTTCCTTTCAGGGTGCTTGGCCGCCTTCTCCTGGATGATCTCGTAGTCCTTCTGCTGAATATGGGCGCTGTCCAGCAGGATGATCTGGGCGATGTCACGGGTGGCGGACGTGGCATGGATGTTGCCTTTGAACCCTTTCTTGACCAGGATCGGCAGGGCGCCCGAATGGTCAAAATGGGCGTGGGTCAGGATGAGGGACAGCACTGCCTTGGCGTCGAACGGCAACTGCCGGTTCTTCTGGTAGGATTCGTCGCGCCGGCCCTGGAACATGCCGCAATCGATTTGCAGCAGCCGGCCGTCGATATCGAGAAAATGCTTGGACCCGGTGACTTCCTGGCAGGCGCCGTGGGAGTAGAATTTAATGGCCATCCTTATTTATACAATTTCCAGGCCCAAATTGCAAGCCGGAGACGGCGTTGCAGAAAAATTGCAAATCCCAAGCACCAAATTCCAAATAAGTTCCAAATACCAATGTCCAAATGACCAAAACGAAGAAAAGAAACCGCAAACGCCTTGGTTTCGGTCATTGGGTGATTGGAATTTGAGATTTGTTTGGAATTTGGGATTTGGTGCTTGGTGCTTTCTCGCTGAAGTGCGAATACGGATCCCGGAACGGTTATCCTACCCGTAAATCACAGCCATCACTCCGCCAATTTATCTGGCGGTCCGATCAGCAGGGTGACCCAGCGTTCGGGAGCCAGCCACTCGCGGATGAAGGCGTTGAATTCCTCCAGGCCGATTTTTTCCAGCCGTTCGCTGAAATCGCCGGCCAGGCGATAGGAAAGCCCGCTGCCCTCCAGAAAGGCCAGGGTGGCGGCACGGCGCTCGCGGGATTCGTTCTCGCGCCAGAAATCGGCCCGGGCATACGCTTTGGCGGCGGCCAATTCGGCGGCGCCGATGCCGTTTTCATGAACGGCTCGCAGGAGCTGCGCCAGCTCCGCCTGCGCTTCGCCGCTCCGGTCGCTGTCGGTTCGCATATACACGCTCAGCAGCATCCCTTCCCTGTTGGGCGACAATTCGGCGTTCACCCCGTAGGTCAGGTCCGCGCGGCCGCGCAAAGGCCAGAGGCGGCTGCCGATGCCCTTGCCCAACCAGGTTTCCAGCAGCCGCGCCAGTACGAAGCCATCCGCAGTAAGCCCCGGCAGCAGGACGGAGATGGAAATATGCGTTTGCTCCGATTGGCGTTCCGCCGTCAAGCGCGGCAATTCGGGCTTGCGCGCAGCAACCGGCCGGCATGGCAGCCCCGGGCCGGCGGGCAACGAACCGAGACTGGCGGCGATCAGCGGCTTGATGATTTCCTCGTCCAGGTCGCTGATGACGACGGCTGCCATATTCCCGGACACATAGTGGCTGCGGAAAAATGACTGGATATCCTTCTTGCCGATCTGCGCCAGCGACGCTTCGTCACCAAAGAGAGCCGCGCCGTAGGCGGCGGGGCCGAAAAAAGTTTTGCCCGCGGTCTTGCGCATGAATTCGGTGGGATTGTCCGTCTCCATCCTTTGCAGATGCCGCATCAGGTCCTTGATTACATCGATGCGCTGGTCGGAAAAAAGCGGCTGGGTCAGGATCGCGGTCATGACGGTCAGGGTGGGTGCCAGGTAGCGGCTCAGTGAGCGGATGGTGATCAACGCATAATCCCCGCCGACGGCAAGCGAAAAAGTGGAACCAAAACCCATCAATTGCTGGAGCTTTTTCGGGTCGGGGATCTCCAGGGCCAGCCGCCCCGTAAGATACGCCAACCCCGGCTTGCCGGGGGGGTCGTCACGGTCGCCGCCGCGCACGACCAGCACCACAACGGAGTTGGCCGCGGCGTCATCCCTTTGCCAGACAACGCTCAGGCCGTTGTCCAGACGATAATTTTGCGGCTCCCGGCCCAGCCGCCATGATGTTTCGTCGGGCCGGATCCCGGCAGGCCACAGCAGCGAAACCAGCAGGCAGTAGACGGATATTTTGCCGGTTTTCATTTTGCCTTCCCGGCCAAGGGGACAATGGCCAACACCGCGCATTTTTTTCCGCTCAGGTAGTTCCCGGCAACATGGCGCAGGTCGGTCGAGGTGATCCTTTCCTCATCCTCCGCATGGCTGTCGCCGCCCTTGGCCGTGTGCAACAGCATAAAGCGGGCCACGGCAACGCTCAAATTCTGGGCCGATTCGCGGAAATTTCCGCCGTTGTAACTCATCTGGTTCCTGGCGCTTTCCAGAAAATCGGGCACATACGACTGATCCGGCTGCTGAAAATCCGTCCGGCTGAAATTGAAGAAGCCAAGCCGGCTCAGGAATTTGCTCAGTTCGATCCTGGCGTTGCGGATATTCTTTTCCTTCAGGGTCAGATGCAGCAGCACCATTCCTCCGCCGCGCAGCGGCAAGTAGCTCATGTCGAGCTGGTCGACCGCCTGGCGACCGCCGCGCAAGACCCCGTTCAATAGGGGGTTCAAACCTCGGCCAAGAATATGGGTCAGCATGGTGAGCGGGATGCGCTGCTCGTGATTGAAGCCCGGTGCCCGCCAGGCAAAGAAAAGGTGGCTTTCATTGATGTCCAGTTCGATTTGCTGCTCGCTGTTTTTTTGCAAACGGCCGGCCTGGGGAACCACCGCGGCGTTTTGGACGCCTGGGGTCAGCGCCCCCCAATTCCGGCGAATCTCCTTTTCCATGTCGGACAAGACAAAATCGCCGACCATGGCCAGGGCGCTGCCGCCGGGATTCAGCAAGCGCTTGTAAAAAGCCTGCAAAAGTTCGATCGTGGCCGTTTTGATGGTGCGGCCGTCGCCAAAGACAGGCTGCCCATAAGGGTGACCGGTAAAAAGTTGCTGCATAACCAGCATCCGCCCAAGGGACACGGGGTTGTCGCGCAACTGTAAAATTTCTTCAAGAATAATGCGTTTCTCGCTCTCCAGCTGCTGCGGACCCAGGCGGCCGAAAAAGACAGCTTGCCGCAGGCGTTCCAGCGCCCAAACGCTTTCTGCCGCCGGACAGGAAGCCTCGAAGGTCATCAGATCGTGATCGGTGTGGGCGTTGTGGGCGACGCCGTGGCCGCGGAGTTCAGCGAGGCGTGCCTCGCCGTCCCGCCCGTCATTGCCGCCGAAAAGGAGCATGTGTTCGAGCAGATGGGCGTAGCCGCTGGTCTGTTCCGTTTCGTCCTTGGTGCCAAGGTCGATGGCCAGGGCTATGGCCGTCAACGGCAGGTCATGCTTCTCTTGCAGGAACACCTGCAGCCCGTTGTCCAAGGTAAAATTACGCGAGGCAGGAAGGTTGTCAACGGCACCGCAGGCACTTCCATGCCAGACCCATGTCATGGCCAGCGCCGACCAGGCGATCACCAGGCTTCGTTGGCAAGTCTTCATAGCGAATATTGTAGCAGAGAAAAACAAAAATCGCACCTGAAGAGCAGGCCGGTGAAACGAGATTCAGCGGCGAAGGTATTTTTCCCCGCCCCGTTTTCCTTTTATGATATGATTTGCCGGAAGCGTATTGCCGGCTCGACTGGACGACTCAAGGAGAGTGCATGAAAAGATTCACTTTGCTGCTGCTTGCCTGTCTGATCGGCGCGGTGCTACCCCTGCCGGGCGCGGCGTCCATCCAGGTCGATCTGGTCAGCCGCTATGTCTGGCGCGGATTCGACCTGCTGCCCGACAACCATGGGGCCATCCAGCCTTCATTCACGCTCGATCTGGGCAAGAGCGGATTTTCGCTCAATCTCTGGAGCAGCTTCGCCCTGGCGCAGCGCGGCTTATTCAAGTACTCCGACGAGATCGACGTAACCCTCTCGTACGCCGTGCCCATGCCCGAAGGCTGGGAATTGAGCGTCGGTTTGACGAATTACGGCTACTGGTTCGCGGACGATTTCAAATTCAAGGATCATACTACCCAGGAAGCTTCCGCCGCGCTCGCCAGGACCGACCTGCCGCTGTCGCCGCAGCTCTCCGTCTACTACGACTTCAATCTGGGCAGCGGCTTTTATGTCACGCTCGGCGGCAGCCACGAGCTGAAATTGAGCGAAAAAATGAGCCTGGAGGCGGGCGGGCTTATCGGCTTCAACAGCCGGCAGTACGTCGACAAAACGGGGTTCTCCGACATCGATCTCTACGTCAGGGCGCCGCTGACAATGGGCAAGCTGACGCTGGCCCCCTCGCTCAACCTGATGATCCCGCTGCTGGATGAGGTCAACGAGGACACGGAAATCTGGTTCGGCTTCTCCATGATCCTCTGAGCTGAGGATTGTCAAGTGGCAGGCTCAAGGCCTGTGCGCGGGGAAAGGTTAAATTGGAGACCGATAGGAAAAGCAATATGGCCGGGAAATTTCGCGGCCGCAAGGCCACGATCTCGGAGTTGGTCCCGCTGCAGAAGCTCGCGGTGCGGGGTCAGTCCCCCGCCGGGGCGACGAAGTGCCGCCGGTAGTATTCCCAGCCGTCGCGGATCGTATGTTCCACCGGGATGTACGTGTGATCGAACTCGCGCCGGCTCTTGCTGTTGTTATAGTATGCGTACCAGCCGCTGAGCCGCCCGTAGGCCGCGGTCAAGAGGGGTCGCCTGCGGGTAAAGCGGCTGACCAGCTCCAGCACTCCCCCGGCGGCGGCGATCAGCGGCGCCGGCACAGGGAAGGGATAGGACTTGCGGCCGCAGCAGCGGCTGACCTGGCGGATGACTTCGGCATAGGGCAGGTTGGCGCCGATCACCAGGTATTTCTCCCCCACCCGGCCCCCGGTCAGCGCCTTGCGTATGATGGCGGTCAGGTCGCGCACATCGACCACCGCCAGGCCCCCGCAGAACGAACCGAACAAGGGGCCGCGCCAGATCGAACGATAGAGCCGGTTGTGCGGGGTCCCCGCGGTGTGGTCGCCGGGCCCCATGATCGAGGCCGGGTTCAGGATCACCGCCGGCAGCCCGCGCGTTCGAACCGCCTCCTCAACCAGCCGCTGGCCGTCGCGTTTGGAGGTCATGTAGGGCAGGCTGTCGGGCCAGTTGAAAGGGGTCTCTTCGCCCGCCGGCGTGCCGTCGCAGTGGAAGCCGATGGCGCCGACCGAGCTGACGTGCACCAGCCGCTCCACCTTTTCTGCCAGGCAGGCCTCGACCACACAGCGCACCCCCCCGCAATTGACCCGTTCGAGGAGTTGGCGGTCGCGCTTCCAGTAGGAAATGAGCCCGGCCAGGTGGATGACATGGCTGTGCCCGGCCACCGCCGCTCTCACCGCCGCCGCATCAGCGATGTCGCCGGAAAAGAATTGCACGCCGAGACCAGCCCAACTCTGCGGTATGCGGTCGCCGGGCAAGACCAGGGCCGTCAGAGCGTCAGCGCCGAGGTCGCGCACCAGCTCGGGCATCAGCACCGCGCCGACGAAGCCAGTGGCGCCCGTGACCAGAATTCTCATGATCGCGCTTCCCGCCGGGTTGGACGATGGACGCGCAGGTACAGGAATGTGTCGTTGGCTATGCCGGCCAGGGCGTGGATGAACACCGTGTATAAAAAGGAGCCGGTAACCCAGGCCACCAGCCCGAAGGCAAAGCCGGCGCCGCAGGCTGCCCAGATCTCTGTATCGGGGTGCCCGAAGTGGTGGAGGGTCGAGATGATGGTCTGCAGGGCCAGCGCCGGGGCCAGCCCAAGCGCCGGCACCAGCCCCAGGAAGAGCAGCCCGCGGTACAGGAATTCCCAGGGCAAGTAGTAGAGGACCAGGTATGCCGCCTCATAGGCCGCAAAGGTAGCGGGGGTCCGGCAGGCCTCCTTGGCGAAAGGGTACTGCTCACGCAGCGCCGGGTCGCGTGAGCTGACAAAGGCGGCGGCCAGGCAGATCGGCACCGCCGCGGCCGACAGCGCCAGCCCGCGGCCGGTCCGGCCGAGGGTGAGGCCGACAGACCGCAGGAAGGCCGGCGGATCGGCGGTAGTCAGGAACACGATCAGCAGAGGCAGTGCCAAAAACAGCAGGCAGAATGCGGCAAAGTAGAGCAGGAAAGCTCGCAGCTCGCCCCGGCCACGCCGCAGGGTGCGGTGGTGAAACACGGTTACCATCAAAGTGAAAGCCAGGGCCAGGTAGGGGTAGAGAAGTGCCCGGGTCAGCCCGGCGTCAAGCGATGTGCCCATCTTCCTTCTCCTGCAGGTACCAGGCCACAATTTCATCGATCTGCCGCTCGGTGCCGTCGTCGGGCCGGTAGCCGAGATCGGCGATCGTCTGCGAGATGTCGTAGGTGGTCTCGGTAGTGATACGGCGGACCCGGTAGTAGTTGACCACGGGGACGAAGCCTGGGCGGATCCGCTGCCACCCGCGCAGCACCGCGGCCAGAGTATAGGCCCCCCAGACCGGCACTCGCAGCCACTGTCGAATTTGCAGTCGCCGCTGCAACCCCGAGAAAAACTCGCCCCAGGTAGGCAGAGCGCCATTGGTCACGGTATAAGCCCGGCCCTCTATGCCGGGCTGGGTCAGGGCCAGCCGCGCAACCTGGCACAGGTTATCGATATAACAGAAGCCGAAGCGGCAGTCACCGCGGCCGACGATCAAAGGCCATTTCCGCTCGCAGCCGCGCAGCAAATGGATGCATGAGACCCGGTCGTACGGGCCATATACATCCCCGGGACGCAGGATGACCACCGGGAGTCCATGGTTTTGCCACTGCTGCAGCAGGAATTCCTCGGCTTTTACCTTAAAGCGGGTGTAGGGCAGAAACATTGCCGATTCGCCCGGGCGCTGCTCGGAGATATCCTGGCCGTTGTAGCCGAGAACCAGGGCGGTGGAAATGTACAGCAGCCTTTGTGGCGGCTGGGGCAACGCACGCAGTTTGACGGCCAGGTTGACCGCCAGCAGGTGGATGTTTTCGCTGCAGACGGCATCATCCGCGGTGTCGGAAACGATCGAGGCCGAGTGGATGACGTGGGTGGTCCCGGACGGGATGGCGAACGAGGCGGGGTCGCGCAGGTCACCGGTATGGAGGTGGACGGGCAGGCCTTCCAGGTTGTACAGGTTGGAGGTGCGCCTGACCAGTCCGTGTACCTCCCAGCCCCTGGCCAGGAAGTAGCGGCACAAGCTGGAGCCGATGAAGCCGTTGGCACCCGTGACAAAGAGTTTCATGCGGTTTTTTTGACACCAGGCCCGGCCAGGCGGTTCCAGCCCCGCACCAGGAGCGGAGCCAACACCAGCACGAGGAAGCCGGCCGCAATCCCGGTCAGCGAGTCGCTGACATAGTGATAGCGTCCATAAAAAGTGGATACGTAGAGGGAGAGGATCACCGGGGCCAGCAGCCAGAAGGACAACCGCCGGTAACGATAGGCCATCAGCCACATCACGGTGGCGATGGCGCAATGAGGGCTGGGCAAATTCCCGCCGACCTGGTGGATATCGCTGCGGATGAACTCGCCGGCAGCGGTGAAGAGCCAGCCCTTGAGCGGCACGGTGAACTCGCCGGACATATGGTTGGACGGCCCGGCCACCGGGCAGACGAGGAAGCCGAGAAAGCAGATCACGTTGGCCAGAGTGAGGACAAATAGGTAGTCCTCGAGGTGCCTCTCGCCCCAGCGCAGGAAAATCAGTATGCCCAGCGCCGGGTAGATGACCAGATAGATCACATAGCAGAACATCATCCATTCGGTCAGCCCGGGGCTGATTAAGCGCTGCAGCCACAAAATCGGCTGGACACCGAACACCGCCTTCTCCAGCCGCAGGATGGCCGGGTCCTGCCAGTTTTGCACAAAGATCAGCTGCAGGGGATGGGCAATCAGGTAGACCTGGAAAAGCACCAGTTGGACCGACCCCATGCGCAGCAGCGCCCGCCAGCAGGGCATGGAGATCCGCCGCTGCAGGGCCAGGGAAGCCACGTAGAACAGCCCCCAGATGCCGGTGTGCCGCAGCAGTGGCCACGGGTCGTGGATGCGCGGGGCACAAGCGGCGATCAGGCTGGCGAAAAAAAACACCGCCGCCAGCACCACCGCGTCCATCGCCTGCAGCGCCACCCCGGGCAGAGCCAGGGTATGGCCATAGGGCTCAGCGTAGCGGGCTCCCCGCCGTTCCACTCCGGAGAAATCCATGTCAGCTCTCCCCCGCCCGACGGGCGGCCACGGTTTTCATCATTACCTCGGCCAGGTCCATCTCGGGCCGGAAACCAAGATCCCGGGCAATGGCGCCCGCGTCGTAATTCCAATCGTACTTGCGGGCGGCGGCCAAGTGCTCGCGGGTAAGGATCGGCATCCGTTTCCGCCGGCGGGCGATCCATTCGGCCACGGCGGCGACAACATACTGGACCGGATAGGGAACCGGAAGGAGGAACCCTCGCACTCCGGCAGCACGGGCCACGGCGGCAGTGATGTCACGCCAGGAGGCGGGCACGCCGTCGGTGACAAAGTAGGTACGGCCGCTGGCGCGGTCATCGCCGGCCGCCTGGAGCAGGGCCCGCACCAGGTCCCAGACGCCGATCACGCTGGTGCGCGAGCCCTTGCGGCCGACCAGCGGCCGGATATGCAGTCGCAGCAATCCGATGACTTCCCCGAGCTCCTTCTGGCGCGGACCGAGCACATTGGCCGGACGGATGATCACCCAGGGCATGCGGTTTTTCGCGGCGCGCACCGCGAGCTCCGCTTGCAGCTTGCTGCGGCCGTAGTCGGAAACGGGGCGACACTCGTCCGTCTCGGTCAGGGCTCGACCGCTCGGGCTGGGCCCGGCAACGGCGATGCTCGATACAAAGACCAGTCGACGCAGGGCCGGTGCCCATTCCAGGCACGCCTCAACCAGATTCTTCGTGCCGCCGGCGTTCACGTCGAGATAAGTCTGCCAATCGGGGGCCGAAATCGCCCCGGCCAGGTGAAAGACATAATCGGCCTCGGTTACTGCGGCGCGCAGCGATCCGCGGTCGCGGCAGTCCCCGTAGACCCGGCGTACCGGCAGGGTGGAGAGAAAAGCGGTCGGGCTGGTGGAACGCACCAGGCAGGTTACCTCGTGCCCCGCCGCGACCAGGGCGGCAGCCAGGTGGGATCCGATGAAGCCGCTGGCCCCGGTAACCAGGCAGCGGGAATTGCCGGCGAGGTCGTGCCGGCTCATCGCGGTCCCCGGGTCAGAATCTCTTGCGTCAATTGAGTTATCAGTCAGGCGCAGGAGTGCGGCCGCAGGAGGCCAGTCCATGCCAACCATTGTCGTTGCGTACACGCAGACCGTTTGGAAAATCAATTTTTCTCATGAGCGGATTTTATGGAAAAACCTAGAAATTTGCAATCATTGTTTGAAAAATGGCCGCAAAATGGGCTGCTTGAGCGAAAAACGAATGTTCTGCCGCCAACAGCGTCATGGCCTGTATTTTAAAGTCAGGTGGATGCTGATGGCGTTGATGGCGGCCGGGGTGACGCCGGGAACGCGCGCCGCCTCGCCCAGGGTGGCCGGATGCAACCTTGAAAGTTTTTGCTTGATTTCGCGGGAAAGGCCAGAGACGGCGCTGAAATCCAGGTCGGCGGGAATGGCCGTTGTTTGCATTTTTCTCATCTTGCCGACTTCCCGTTTTTGGATATCGATGTATCCTTCATACTTGACGTTGGCTTCGATGTAGGAGATATCGCTCAAGTCCTTTTTTTTCAGCAATGGCTGCCCGACCAGTTTCTCCAGGCCGGCGAAGTTCATGCCCGGCCGCTGCAGTATTTTAAAGAGTGATTGCGACTTGCCGTCAACAAGCGCCCTGGCCTTGGACAGTTCCTTGATCAGATGCCGGCGTCCTGATAATTTGCGCATCTCCCGGTCATGGTCCATTCGCGAGACCAAACCCAGCCGGAGAGCGTGCCCGCCCAGGCGCTCGAAGACGTTGTCTTCCCTGAGCTGCAGGCGGTATTCGGCCCGCGCCGTGAACAAGCGGTACGGCTCATCGACGCCGCCGTGGACGATATCGTCCACCATAACACCGATATAGGCCTGCTCACGGTCCAGAATGAACGGCGCTTCGCCCCGGACCCTGAGCACGGCGTTGATCCCGGCCATGAGCCCCTGGCCGGCGGCTTCCTCATAACCCGATGTGCCGTTGACCTGGCCGGCAAAAAACAGATTCCCGATCTGCCGGCTTTCCAGGCTGGCGCGCAATTGGGTGGGCTGAATGGCATCGTACTCGATGGCGTAGGCCGGGCGCATGATCCGCGCCTTGTCCAGTCCGGGGATGGCTTGCAGGATCAGCTTTTGAATTTCCACCGGCAGGCTGGACGATAGGCCGTTAACGTATATTTCCTTGTTGTCCAGTCCTTCCGGCTCCAGGTAAAAATGGTGCCTTTCGCGGCCGGGGAACTTGACGATCTTGTCCTCGATGGAAGGGCAATAACGGGGACCGATGCCCTGGATCTTTCCGGAATACAAAGGCGACAATTGCAGGTTTTCGCGGATGATGCGTCCGACCTCCGGGGTAGTGTGCCCCAGGTAACAGCACACCCGGTTTTTCACCTGCCGGCGGGTGTACATGGAAAATGGGAGCGGCGGCTCGTCGCCGGGCTGGGGGGTGAATTTTGCCCAAAGAATGCTGTCGGCGTGCAGCCGCATGGGCGTCCCGGTCTTCAAGCGCAGCATCTCAAAACCCAGGTCGCGGATATTTTCCGCCAGCAGCAGGGAAGGAGGCTCGTTGGCCCGGCCGGCGGCGTAGGAAGCGCTGCCGATGAATATGCGCCCGCCCAGGAAGGTCCCGGAACAGACGATCACCGCATCGGCAGCGAGGACTTCCCCATGGGTCAGCCTGACGCCGCAGGCCCGGCCATGGCGCACCACGATCTGGCCGGCCATGGCCTGGTACAGGCTGAGGTTCGCCGCCTTTTCCAGGAAACTTTTCAGATAATTGCGGTAGGCAACCTTGTCGTTCTGGGTGCGCGTGGCCCGCACCGCCGGCCCCTTGCTGCGGTTCAGCACCTTGAAATGGATGCCCGTGGCATCGGCGGCCCGGGGCATGATCCCGCCCAGGGCATCGATCTCCTTGACCAGGTGACCCTTGGCAATGCCACCGATGGAGGGGTTGCAGGACATCTGGGCGATGGTCTCCAGGTGCATGGTCAGCAAAATGGTTTCGGCACCCATTTTCATCGCAGCATATGCCGCTTCCATTCCGGCGTGCCCGGCCCCGATGACGATGATCTTCATTTGCCGATGCAGAAGGCGGCGAACACGCCCTGGAGAATGTCCCGGGGGCCGATCGTTCCGGTCAACTCGCCGATCAGGTCGAGTCCCCGGCGGATCTCCTCGGCGATCAATTCGGGCGCTTCCAGGCCAAGGGCCTGCATTTCCCCGATCCGATTCATTTGATTCAAAAGCTTTTCCAGCAGGTTCTTCTGCCTGAAATTCACCATGGTCTGCCCCGAGGGGTCCGGCATCTGCCGCGACACGCCCTTCATGAAATTCACCGCCGTGTCCAGGTTTTTCCCGTTTCGGGCCGATACCAGGTGCACGGTTTCCCCGGGAAAGGCGGCCCGGATGTTCCGCACGATCCCGGCCCGCGCCTGGTCGCTCTTGTTGGCCAGCAGGAGCCGCTTTTTGGCAGCCAGCAATGCATAGATCTCCCTGTCGGTTTCTGCCAACGGCTGCGAAGCGTCCACCATGAATATCACGGCGTCGGCCTGGGCGATCTTGGCCAGGCTGCGCTGCATGCCCTGATTTTCGATGTCGTCTCCCGAAGCGGCGCGGATGCCGGCCATGTCGGTGATATGGAAGGGGAAGCCGTTCAGAACCAGGCTTTCCTGGATGTAATCGCGGGTGGTGCCGGGAAGGGCGGAGATGATCGACCGCTCTTTCAGCAGCAGGGCGTTGAACAAAGAGGATTTGCCCACATTGACCCGGCCGGCGATGACCACATGCAGGCCCCGGTTCAGGATTTCGGTGAAGCGGCTTTGCGCCAGGATCTTTTCCAGGACGGCGGCCGCGGCGGCCAGATCGCCTCCGGCCGCGGTTTCTTCCAGATGCTGGTCCTCGGCGAATTCGATGCGGGTCTCGATGCGCACCGCCTCCTGCAGCAGGACGGCACGGAGTTGGGCCACGGCTTTGGAGAGTCGGCCTTCCAGGTTGTTGAATTGCATGAGAGCGCCGGCCCGGGAATTGGCCCGGATCAGGTCGTTGACCGCCTCGGCCTGCAGCAGGTCCAGTTTGCCGTTCCTGAAAGCGCGATAGGTAAATTCCCCGGGCAGGGCCAGCCTGGCGCCGCAGGCGCAGATCAGCCGGATGACCTCCTCAACGACAAACAGGTTGGAATGCATCGAAATTTCCGCCATATCCTCGCCGCTGTAGGAGCGCGGAGCCTTGAAAACGACGGCCAGGCATTCATCAATGCGCCGGGCCCGGTCGCGGATGAAACCGTGGTAGCTGTGGCGGGCTTGCACTCTGGCCGGCAGCGGCCGGACGATCTTCCTGACGATGGCTTCGCTCTGGCTCCCGGAGATCCTGACAACGGCAATGCCGGCCTGCCCCGGCGGCGTGGCCAGGGCTACGATCGCATCCTCATCCATTCGGCTTTTTGCGGATGGTGATGACCTTTAAAAAATTGTCGCCGTCGCTTTTCGACTCCAGGTCCATGTATTTGTTGATGGTCATGTGGATGATGCGCCGTTCAAAAGGGTTGAGCTCGGGCAGTTCGATGGACTTGCCGCTGCGCCGGACCTGGCGGGCGTACCGGTGGGCCTGGGTGCTCAGCTCCACTTCCTTTTTCTTGCGGTAATTCTCACATTCGCAATAGATCTTCTTGCCGATCTCGTCGGCAAAGAGCCGATTCAGCAGGTATTGGACGGCGTTGAGCAGGTTGCCGTTCTGAAACAGCATCAGCTTGTAGTCTTCGCCGGAAAATGTGACCCGCAGGAATTCGCTTTTGCTTTCCAGCTCGAAACGCAGGTCCATTTTCATTTCTTCGATCAGCAATTTGATGAAATCCTCCAGCCCCTGCTGCTCGCTGCCGTCGGAGCGCCAGGCCTCGATGAAGATCTCCCTCTGCTTGTGCCCGAAATATTTCGTTTTTTCGGTGATGATGCGGTATTTTAACTTTTCCTCTTCGATGCCGAAATCTTCGGCTGCTTTCTGGATGGCTTCTTTCAGAGAATTTGCGACGAATTCCTTTTTGTCGGTCATTTCTCTTTGGCTCCTTTTTTTCTTTTCAGGACCTTGATCTCCTTTTCCTCTTCCTTCTTCTTTTTGTGGATCTTCTCGTTGATGAGGTGCTGCTGGCCGATCTGCAGCACGTTGGAGAAGCACCAGTACAGGTTCAAGCCACTGGGGAAGGAGGCGAACATGACGGTCATGACCACCGGCATGATGTACATCAGTTTTTTCTGGGTTTCATCGCCGCCCGAGGGGGTCATGCGCTGCTGGATGAACTGGGTTACGCCCATCAGGATGGGCAGGACATAATACGGGTCTTTTTTCGAAAGGTCGGTGATCCAGAGGATCCAGGGCTCATGGCGGACATTGATGGAAACCGAGAGCAGGCGGAAAAATCCGAAAAGGATCGGCAGCTGCAGCAGGATCGGCAGGCAGCCGCCGGCCGGGTTGACCTTTTCCTGCTTGTAGAGGGCCATGATCTCCATGTTCATCAGCTTGCGCTGCTCCATGTCCTTGGTATTCTTGTACTTTTTCTTGATGGCCTTCATCTTGGGCTGCAGGCTCTGCATCTTGGCCATGGAGACGCTGGAAGAATAGGTCAGGGGAAAAAGGATCAGCTTCAGGAACAGGGTGAAAAGGATCAGGGCCCAGCCGTAGTTGGGGAGGAAGCCATGGATGAGAACGATCCCTTTGAGCATGATCTTGGCGATGGCACCGAACCAGCCGTAATCGATGATCCGGTTCAGATCGGGGAATTCCTTCTCCACGGAGGCCAGGACCTTTTCATCCTTGGGGCCGATGAAAAGCGCGGTCGGGTTGGTGACGATCATGTAGGAAAAAAGCTTGGCCTGGTTCTTGGCCAGCGGCTGTTTGATCACCTGGTAGGAAAGCCGGGATCGGAGCGGGTCGGTTTTGAATACGGCGGCGAAATAGGTCGTCTCATAGGCCGCCCAGAAAAAACCGGAACCTTTTTCACCGGCGGCCTTTTCAAAGGATTTTCCGGCCTGGGGCACGGTCTTTTGCTTGGCGAATTCGACGGTTTCCAGTTTTTCATTGGCATAGGCGGCGATCTTCAGGTTCATCATCATGGAACGGTCGCCGCTGTCGTTGTTCTCCAGGTCGGGTCCGAAAACCACGGGCAGGGCGTCGATGACCTGCCCGTTCCGGCTGACCTGGAAATCGAGGCGGATCAGGTAGCTGTCGGCGCTGAAAATGAATTTTTTGGTGGCCTGCAGGTTCTGGGCCAGGTCGGCGAATTCAAAAACAATTTCTTTTTGCCCGCGGCCGTTCAGGCGCACCGTGGTCTCGCCCTGGTACTGAAAAAGGGCCTGGTTGAGGATCTTAGAAAAATCGTCCTTTTCAGAAAAAAAGTAGAAGGGGTAAAAGCTCGATTCCTTGGCGCTGCGCGACACCAGGTCCATGGGCTTTTTGGCGTCATCCTTGTACTTTTTCAGCACGAACGACGTCAGGCCGGCGCCGCGGTTGGTGAACACGGCGGTGAACAAAGCGTTGTCCACGGTGACGGTCTGTTCAGCGGCGGACATCCTGTCCTGCTGCACGGCCGGGAGGATCGCTTCGCTTTTCTGATCGGCCGCAGGTTCGTCTGCTCCCATGATTGCGCCGATGTCGGGAGCCGCCGTCGTTTTGGTCTCAGCTGCCGGTTCGGATTTTCCCGGCTGCGCCGCTCCGGCATTCAGGGGCGCCTGACCCTGGACCGCCGGTTTGGGCATGAAAAAATACTGGTAGACCAGCAAAACCGTCACGGAAAGGACAATGGCCAGGATTAGTTTTTTTGTATCCATCTTGATTTCACCTCGAATATTTCGGGAACCGGGTCATGCCCTCCGGCATGAAAAGGATGACATTTGAGAATTCTCTTGAGACCAAGGACCGCGCCCTTGAGAGCGCCGTGTTTTTCCACCGCCTCATGGGTGTAGGCGGAACAGGTGGGCAAAAAGCGACAATGCCGGCCGAGCATTGGCGAAAGCGTTATTTTGTACGTTTGGATCAGCAGAAGCAGCGCTTTTTTCATTTTAACGGTAGTTGATCTTGACCAGGGCCTCGATGAACAGGCGTTCCACCTGGGCTGCCTGGCAGCGGTCGAATCTGCTTTTCATGGAGACCCACAGGTCGTGAGGATCGGCAAGCAAATGGCTGTTCATCCTGAACCATTCTTTCATTTTTCTCTTGATAAAATTGCGTTGGACCGAATTGCCGATCTTGCGGTTAACCGAAACGGCAAACCTGCTGGTCGGACGGCTGTTTTTCAAAAAGTACAAAAAAAAAATCATTTTTTACTTTTTTGGCATGTCTAAGCAAATGGACGAATTCGCCTTCTTTCTTGATCCGCTGGAATTCTCTGAACGCGAAGGTCATGGATCAAACGGTCAGCTTCTTTCTTCCCTTTCTTCTTCTGCTGTTAAGGACTTCCCGGCCACCCTTGTTCTCCATGCGAGCCCTGAAGCCATGGGTCTTTTTTCTTTTTAAGTTGTTGGGTTGATATGTTCTTTTCACCAATCCACCTCTTTCTAATTTGAAGTTAAGCTATACTATAGTAAATAAAACGCCTGTTGTCAAGGATGGACGCCCCGGGGAAGTCAATTTTGACCGAAATAAACGCTTGGCGTTTTATTTTCCCTTGCGATGGATTATAATGCCAGTGGAGGTCACCATGAAATATCCTGACATATTGGAGCGCTTTCTAAGTTATGTCAAAATCGATACCCAATCCAGTGACGCAAGCGAAACCTTTCCCTCGACAGCCAAGCAGAAGGACCTGGCCGCCAGGCTCAAACCGGAGCTGGAAGCGCTCGGCCTGCAGGATGTCCAGATCACTCCCTGGGGCTATGTTCTGGCCACCTGGCCGACCAATCAAAAGCACAAAGTTCCGGCCATCGCCCTGATCGCCCACTTGGACACGTCGCCTGACGTTTCCGGGACCGGAGTGGAGCCGAAACTGCATGCAAACTACCAGGGACAGGACCTGGTGCTGTCCGCGAGCGACAACCTGGTCCTGAAAACGGAGGAAAATCCGCTTTTAAGGCAAATGACCGGCAAAACCATTATTACCGCTTCGGGGAACACGCTGCTGGGCGCGGACGACAAGGCCGGCATTGCCGAGATCATGGACGCCCTGACGTATTTGGCCGAGCACCCGGAAACCCCCCGGCCGAACATCAAGGTCGTCTTCACTCCCGACGAGGAAACGGGCCGGGGCGTGGAGCATATCACCGCCTTCGAGATCGGGGCCCAATTCGGGTACACGGTCGACGGCGAGCATCTGGGCGAGATCGAGGACGAAACCTTCTGCGCCGACTCGCTGGAGATCATTATTTCCGGAATCAACGTGCACCCGGGCATGGCCAAGGGCAAAATGGTGAACGCCCTCAAGATCGCCGCCCGCATCATTGAAAAACTCCCTAAAAATACTCTTGCACCCGAGACGACCGAGAAGCGGGAAGGCTATGTGCATCCGCACCAGATCAGCGGCAACGTGGAAACGGCGACGATCAAGTTCCTTATCCGTGATTTCACCGTGAAGGGACTGAAAAAATCCGAGAAGCTGATCCAAAAAATCACCGCCAAGGCGATCGCCCAGTTTCCCGGGGCCAAAAGCGAGATCAAGGTCAGCGAATCCTACCGCAACATGAAGGTGATCCTGGACAAATACCCCGACGTGCTGGCTAAAGCCGAGCAGGCCGTGGCCATGGCCGGGCTGAAAGCCGAACGCGCCAGCATCCGCGGCGGCACCGACGGGGCCAGGCTCTGCTTCATGGGCCTGCCCACGCCCAACCTGTTCACCGGCGGCCATAATTTTCATTCCAAACAGGAGTGGATCGCCCTGGAGGACATGCGCAAGGCATCGGAAGTCCTGGTCAACCTGATGAAGATCTGGGCCGCGGAATAAAAACCTTTCCGAAATTTCGTTGCCGATTCTGATTTTTGGTAAAGAGCAAAAAGATCAGAACAAGCCGCTGATGATGCCGTTGGCGTCAATATCAATCGTTTCGGCTGCGGGGTTCTTGGGCAGGCCCGGCATGAGCATGATCTCGCCGCAGACCGCCACCACAAAACCGGCTCCGGCCGAAAGGAAAACCCGGTCCACATCCACGTCGAAATTTTGCGGCCGGCCCAGGGCCTTGGGATCATCCGAAAGCGAATTGGGGGTTTTGGCGATGATCACGTGCAACTGGTCATAGCCCAGTTCGTTCAGCAATTCGATGTCCTTGCGGGCCTGGCGGGTGTAGTTGATGCGGGCGGCGCCGTACATGAGGGTGGAAATAGTTTCGATCTTGCGGGGGATGGTCCACCCCGGCTCATAAATGGGCTGGACCTTGGCTCCGGAACGGGTCGCCGTTTCGACTTCCCTGGCCAGGTCCAGGCAGCCTTCGCTCCCCCTGTTGAAAGGATCGCTGATGAACGCTTTGACTTTGCGGGAAGAAACATGCTTCACGGTGAGGGCCAATTCCTCGGCGTCGTTGTCGGGGAAATAATTAACGGCCACCACCAGGGGCACGCCGAAGGCCTGCATGTTCTCGATATGCTTGTCCAGGTTGTCGAATCCCTTGACCAGGGCCTCCAGGTTCTTTTCGGCGAGACTGTCTTTGCCGGCTCCGCCATGGTACTTCAGCGCCCGCAAGGTGGTGACCAGCACCACCGCGTCCACATTGAATTTTCCCGTACGGCTGACGAAATCCAGGAATTTTTCGCCGCCCAGTTCCGAGGCGAAACCGGCTTCGGTAACGGTGACATGGGAAAGGGCCTGGGCCAGGCGCATGGCCTGGATGGAATTGGTGCCGTGGGCAATGTTGGCAAAAGGACCGCCGTGGATGATGGCCGGAGTGCCTTCGGAGGTCTGCACCAGGTTGGGCTTAATGGCATCCTTCAGCAGCAGGGCCATGGAGCCCACGGCCTTCAGGTCGGCGGCCGTGATGGGATGGCTTTTGGAGGTGTATCCGATGACCATCCTCGCCAAGCGGTCCTTCAGGTCCTGGAAGTCCTCCGCCAAGCATAGCACGGCCATGACCTCTGAGGCCACGGAGATATTGAAGGCGTCTTCGCGGGCAAAACCGTTCTGTCGCCCCCCCAAACCGATGACGATCTCGCGCAGGGCGCGATCGTTCATGTCGATGACCCGGCGCCAGGCGATGCGCCGCGTGTCAATGGCCAGGCGGTTGCCCTGCTGAATGTGGTTGTCGATCATGGCCGCCAGCAGGTTGTTGGCGGTGGTGACGGCGTGAATGTCTCCGGTAAAATGCAAGTCGATCTCGTCCTGGGGCAAAACCTGTGAGGCGCCCCCGCCCGTGGCTCCGCCTTTCATGCCGAAGACCGGTCCGAGGGAGGGCTCGCGCAAGGTAACGATGGATTTGACGCCGATGCGGTTCAGAGCCATGGACAAGCCGATGGCGGTGGTCGTCTTGCCTTCGCCGGCGGGAGTGGGCGTGGTGGCGGTCACCAGCACCTGCCGACCGCAGCGGTCGCACTTGGCCAGGCGCAGGGCCAGCGACGGCTCAAGCTTGGCCTTATACGGGCCGTAATAATAAAGTTCCTCCTCGGCGATGCCGAACCGGGCGGCCACCTCTTTGATCGGCAGCATATTATCGGCCATGGGCAATCTCTCCTTTTTTGGGGTCACATGATGCCAAGTCACGGTGAAGAGAACATGGGAACCAGCACATTTCAAGCCGGCAGTTCAATAATGAACCTGGCCCCCCGCGGCTGGTTGTCGGTGATCGAAATCAGGCCGTTGTGTTCCTCGATGATGTTGTGGGCAATGGCCAGACCCAGGCCGGTGCCGGAACTTTTTTTGGAAAAGTAGGGCAGGAACACTTTCTGCTTGTCTTCATCGCTGATGCCCGGCCCGTTGTCGGCGATCTCGATGGTGATGAACTTGCTTTCCCCGTTGTAGCTGGTGGAAATTTCGATCTCGCCTTCCTTGCCGATGACCTCCAGGGCATTGTCCAGGATATTGACCAACACCCGCTTGATCTGTTCGACATCCAGTTTGACCAACGGCGGCAGCTCCACATCGAGCTTGACCTTGAACTGGACATTCTGGTAAATGGAAGTGTATACGGCCAGGAGTTTTTCCAGTATTTCATTGATATCGCCCTGGCTGAATTTGATCTCGGGCAGGCGGGCGAAATTGGCGAACTCCTCGGCCAGGTTTTTGATCGAATCCAACTCCTGGGAAATGATGTTCAGACTGTCTTCAACGATGGCGCGGAATTTGTCCGGAGGCTGGTCCAGCGAGCGCAAGATCCTTTGCGAGGAGATCTGGATCGGGGTCAGGGGGTTCTTGATCTCATGGGCGATGCGCTTGGCCACTTCGCGCCACACGAGCATGCGCTGGGCCTTGATCAGTTCGGTCAGGTCGGTCAACACCACCAGCAGGCCGGCAAAACGATTGTTGATCGGATTGCGCAGCTGGGTGACCTTGACAGCCAGGTTGATGTACTTGCCCTTCAATTTGACATCGATTTCCTTTTCGATCAGCTTGAAGCGGGTTTCAAAAGCCTTGCGGATCAGCGCATGGATGTCCTGGTAAATGGTCTCCGAAATCACATTGGCGAAATTCTTTCGCGCCACGGCCTCCACCTCCAGGGACAGCATGCGGGCCGCCTCGGGATTGATGGCAATGATCTCGCCGTGAACATTCAGGGCCATGACGCCGGAAGTGATGTTCTTCAAGATGGTTTCCGTAATGCTGCGACGGTGGCGCAGCTCAATGGTGCGCCGGTTCAGCTTGTCGCGGTTTTCCTTCAGATCAAAGGCCATGCGGTTGAATTCATTGATCAGGGTGTTGAATTCATCCTTGGCCGTGTAATCAACGCGCACGTCCAGGTTGCCCTTGGCGATCTCGGCCGTGGCCGCTATCAGCTTCTCGATCGGCACCGTGATGCCTTTGGCGAGATAAAATCCCAGCCAGGAGGCGGAAAAGATGATCAGGATGGTGATGAACAAAAAGAGCAGGATATACGTGTTTTTGACCGGATCGCGCAGAACGCGCATCTGGCTGTGCTTGCTGACCATGCCCGCCAAAGCGTTCAGGCTGCGGGTGTAGCTTTCCGGAAAATATTTCCCGGTGATGATCAGCATCTTGTCCCCCTGTTCGATGTCAAAGGCGACGCCGTTGCGGATCAGCTCTCCGGTCTTCAACGTGTCGACCGTGGTGAACCCGGCGCCGCCCAGGCCGCGGTAGACAATATTCAGGGGCAGGTTCTTGTATTCCTGCATGGGAATGCGCGGGTTGAAAATGGCGAACACCTCGTTCTTGTTTTTGTAGATATTGACCACGTCCAGTTTGTATTCCAGCATTTTTTCTTTGAGTTTGTTCTGCAGGAAACTCTTGTTTTCATCAGTGTACATCCTCTTTTGCTGGATCATGGCGGCGATCAGGCCCGAAAAATGTTCGAGATCCTCGGTGATCTTGCCGTAATAATTGCTTTTGACATCGTCGACGTTCTGCATGATATTCTCAATGGGGGTCTTGAACCACTGCTCGATACTCTGCGAGATGACGTCGGTTGCGAAAAAAAAGAGCAACAGGGTCGGGACAATGGAAAAAGCGATGAAAAAAAAGACCAGCTTGTTCTTGAAGCTGTGCCCGGCGCCGCCCTGGTCTTTTTCAAGGTACATTTTCAGCATGTTGCGGGCCAGAATGAACAGAAAGGTCAGGCCGAAGAGAATGATGATGATCCAAAGACCGAAAATCACGGTGTTGCTTTTCAGGGCCAACGGGGAAAAGTTCTTGCTTTCTTCAAAATAGAGGCGGATGATGACGAAAACGATAAAAAACAGAACGATGGCTGCCACGATCAAACGCACGCCCTTGATATTTTTGTTTTTCATTCTCCAATTCCTCTGCCGCCGCGGCCCCTGGCAGCCGAAAAATCGGCTGGCAACCCCATTACGGTCAGGCAGCGGCTGTACCTGCCTTTCCAATTTAGCATGATTGCCCTCAAAGGTCAATTGACACGGGCGGTGAAAAATGATATGGGTGTATTCTTGCGCCTGTAGCTCAAAGGATAGAGCATGGGATTCCTAATCCCAGGGTTGGATGTTCGAGTCATCTCAGGCGCAAAATTGAGGTTAAAATGAAAAAAAAGGAAAAGGAACATCTGAAGGCCGACCCGTTTGTCCATTTTTTTGAGAAGACGTATGCCTTTTTCAGAAATAACCGCAAGCAGATCCTGGCGGGCGCGGGCATCGCCGCCCTGGCCGTCATCATTCTGCTGGCCGTGTTTTTTTTCAAGAATCTGAGTTCCGCGGGAGAAAACAAAATTTATGCCGCGGCATTCCGCGTCCGCAGCGACGCGAAAATGACCCTGGACCAAAAAATTGCCAAACTCCAGGAAATGAAATTTAAAAATGGGATCTCGGCCGCGGGACGGTTGTTCATCGCCGCCCTGTATTATGAAAAAGGCGACCTGCAAAAGGCCGGCATTCTTTTGCAAGAGTTCCCCGCCTGCCGCATCGCCATGCTCAACGATCAAAAACAAGCCCTCTCCGCCACCGTGCTGGCAGCCGGAGGAAAAATCCAAGAGGCTGAAAGCTTGCTCAATCGCATGCTGAACGATAAAAAGACCTCCATGGGCAAGGAACTTATCCTCATGCAGCTGGCCAAAATTCAGATCAAGAACCAGCGGAATGAAGAAGCGGCCGCGGGTTTGAAACGGATCGTGTCCGAATATCCCAACACGCCCAGCGCCATGGAAGCACAAAATCTTCTGGCCACGATAGAAGGCGAAAGCCAGGCCGCCCAATAAACGCAGTTTTTTAGTCCCCCCCCGCAAAAACTCCCGGCGCCAGCACTTGTCCCAGCGCGAACTTCCCTATTTACACCCTCGGCAAAGCATGGCATAATGCCTTCATGCTAGACGAACGCGGCCTCATCGAGGAAGCCCGCAGCCTGGATGGAGGCTACTACCAGCTGAAGATTGCCGCCCCACGGATCGCCGCCGCGGCCAAGCCGGGAAATTTCGTCATGGTGCGCGTTTCTCCTTCTCTCGATCCCCTTTTACGGCGTCCATTCGGCATCCTTGAAAGCCGGCCGCCCCATATTTGGCTCTACTACCAGGTGCTGGGACGCGGGACGCGGCTCCTCTCCGCCCTGGGCCACGGCGACAGTCTGGACATCCTCGGCCCCCTGGGCAACTCGTTTGCGGAGATGCCGGGAAAGCGCGTGCTGCTCATCGCCGGCGGCCGCGGCATCGTCCCCCTTTTCCATTACGCCCAGGCCTACGCCGGGAGACAGCCGTTGTTCATGCTCTACGGTGGCCGCGGCCGGGCCGACCTGCCGCTGCTGGACCGCATCAAGGCCCTCCCCCTGCGGGGGCTCTTCATATTCAGCGAAGACGGTTCGATCGGCCAAAAGGGGCTCCTGACCGACGGCCTGGAAAAGATCGTGCGCACGGAACGCCCCGACATTACCCTTTCCTGCGGCCCCGAGGCCATGCTGGCCCGGCTGGCCCGAATGCTCAAGCCAGAAAAAACGGAAAACCACGCTTCTCTGGAAGCCCTGATGGGCTGCGGTTTCGGAGTATGCCACGGCTGCGCGGTCCAAACCGTCGCCGGCTCCTACCGCAAGGTCTGCGACGAGGGGCCCGTATTCCCCCTGGAGGAGATCCGATGGCCGACCTGAGCGCCAATTTGGGCTTCTGCACGCTGAAGAACCCTGTGATCACGGCTTCAGGCACCTTCGGCTACGGCGAGGAATTCCTGCCGTTCTATGACCTCGACATTCTCGGCGCCATCGTGATGAAAGGCATTTTCAAGGAGCCGCGACCGGGCAACCCACCCCCGCGCCTGCACGAAACTCCGGCCGGCCTGCTGAATTCCATCGGTCTGGCCGGCCCCGGCAGCGGCAAGCTCCAGGAGATCATCCGCCGCCTCCGCGCCAAGACAACCGTCCCCGTCATCGTCAACGTCTGCGGCGAGGACGACGGCGAATTCGCCGAGGTGGCCGGGATCTTTTCCGCCATGGACGAAGTGGCCATGCTGGAGCTGAACATATCCTGCCCCAACGTCAAAAAAGGGGGCGCCTGCCCGGCCCAGGACGCGAAGCATACTTTCCGTCTGGTCCGGCGGGTCAAAGAAAGGATCCGCAAGCCTTTGATCGTCAAGCTGTCGCCGAACGCCGCCGACATCGTTGCCGTGGCGCAGGCGGCTGAAGAGGCCGGCGCCGACGCCGTCTCCCTGGTCAACACTTTTCTGGGACTGGCCGTGGATCTTGATAAGCGCCAATCCGTGTTCGCCAACACCCTGGCCGGGCTCTCGGGGCCGGCCATCAAGCCCCTGGCCTTGAAGCTGGTCTGGGAAGTCTGCCGCCAGGTGCGCATCCCGGTCATCGGCATGGGCGGGATCACCAGCGGCCGGGACGTCCTGGACTATATCCTGGTCGGCGCGGCCGCCGTGCAGATCGGCACGGTCAATTTTTACGAGCCGGCCGCGGCCGTTCGCATCATCGGCGAAATCCAGGCAGAGATGGACAAATTGAAAATAAAAGATCTTTCCGAGATCAGGGGCCAACTGCAAGCATGAACAAAAAGGTCATCATCGCCCTGGACTTCGCGCATGGCGCGCAGGCCAGGCAGGCCGTGGCGGGCCTGCCCGCCGCCGTTTTTTTCAAAGTCGGCCTGCAGGGATTCCTGGAGTATGGCGAGGAGATTGTCTCCGCCTTGAAGAAAAAAGAAAAAAAGCTTTTCCTTGATCTGAAATTCCACGACATCCCCAATACGGTTTACGGAGCCGTTAATTCCGCGCTGAAATACGACCCCGATTTCCTGACCATCCACCTGGCGGGCGGTAGGACCATGGCGCAGAAGGCCCTGGAAGCCGCCAGCCGGCGTCCCGGCCTGACCATCCTTGGGGTGACGATCCTGACTTCCCTGGCCGACTCCGACCTGCTCCAGGTGGGAATGGCGCCGCCGGCAGCCGACCGGGTCCTGCAGCTGGTGGAAATGGGTGTGGCGGCGGGGGTTAAGGGTTTTGTCTGTTCCCCCCAGGAGATCGCCCCCCTGCGCCGGCGCTTCGGCAACGAGATCATCCTGGTCACGCCGGGCATCCGGCCGCAGTGGTCGGAAAAAGACGACCAGAAAAGGATTTTCACCCCGCAAATGGCCGTCGAGGCGGGCAGCGACTACCTGGTCATCGGCCGCCCGGTCACCCAGGCCCCTGACCCGGCTGCCGCCTTGGCCCGCATCGTTTCCGAGCTCAGCGCTGCCGGAAAATAAGCCGGGCAAAAAATCTTGGACGAAACCTCACACCATCATATCTTTTAATGATATCTCGGGATGATGGTAGCGTTCGTAGGCCCGCGTTTTTTTACCAAATTGGATCGACTCCTGGGGGCACCACTGGATGCAGGCCAGGCACTGCTCGCAGTGATGCCGCCAGACCGGTTTGCCTTCCTTCAATTCTATGTTCCTGGCTGGGCAAACCTGAACGCAGACGTTGCAGGAGTTGCATTGATCGTCGCTCCAGAAATCCTTGTCCATTTTATGGACCTGCTTAAATGTCATTTTATAGATCGCGGTAAAAACGATCCTTTGCCACCATGGGCCCATTTCAATGGGACCGTCCTGGCCGCTGGCGATACAGGCCGCGGCCTCGGCTATTTTGGCGCGGCTGCTGGCGAAGCGGGCGTTCTGACGTGCGGCAGGGCCCGGACCACCCCAGGGGATATAGTTGCTGGGCAGGATGATGCTGAAACCGGCAGACAACTTCAGGCCCCGCCCGGCCAGCACTCCCCGCAGCTGGACCAGGGTGCGCGAAACCTGGCCGGCATTGACAGCCAGGGCAAACAAGTAAACCCGCGGCCGCAAAGACAATTTTTCTATGAACTGCATGACCGGGACCGGGATGCCCCATACGTGGACCGGAAAAACGAAGCCTACCGCCTCGGCGTCGCCGGCCGCCAAAGCGTCCGCATTCTTCATGGGCCGCAGTTTCGCGCCGTCCAACCCTTCAGCCAGCAATTTAGCCGACCAGAGCGAGTTGCCCGTTCCCGTGTAATAGAAAATAACAGTTTTCATTTTTACCCCTGATGGAGATTATTTTAGGAGAAAGCCCCGGCAAATTCAACAAACGGCAGCGCAGCGGATCCGGGGGAACCAGTTGCCGTGAAAATCAGATCTTGTCCAGCTCCGCCAGCCAGGTCTTGGCAAAGGCGCGGGCGGCATCGGTCGCTTCCCTGCCGGCGCGGTAACACAGCTTCCATTCGGACGGTTTCTGCTCGTACGCCCCATTGGCAAAGATCATCTTGTCGCCGCGTGAAACCAATTTTGCCGAATAATCGACGTCAGCGCTTGCCGCCAGGAAGACGTTGATGCGCTTCTTGATCAGCGCCCGGGAATCGGCGGGATATTGCTGCTCCCACTCCTTGAGTTTGTTTTCATGCCGCTTCTTGTCCTCGGCGGCCGACATTTCCGTCATCTGGCGCATGAGATCGCGCTGTCCGGGTTCCGTCATGCGCTCCATCTGGGCGCGCATCTCCGTGATGACCCCCTCCATTGTTTTTTTCGTCTCGGTGTCCATGGCGGCCATGTTCTTACGCATCTCGGCAATGCTTTTCTCCATGTCGGCCTTCATTTTCTTGATCTCGTCGTCGGCGGAAGGGTGCGGCGCGGGGGGCAGCGGCTTCTCCTTCTCGCGGAACTTTCTGTAGGCGTCGGCGAATTCGGCCGAAGCGGCAAAATTCTTGATCCAGCCCAGCCCGGCGCCGACGAGCGCCGCCCGGGATGCAGCCGGCAGCGCCTTGAAGGCCTTCATCGCCGCTTCATTGTAGATGAAGCCGCTGGTCAGCGAGTCGAGGACGCCTTCCCTGGCCGCGGCCGGGGACAGGTTGAGCTTGGCCAGGACATCGGACCCGCTTTGATCCGCCGAGAGGCCGACAGCCATTGCCAGGAGAAACGCTGCGCCTATAACCAGAGCCACTGTTTTAATATGGTTTATTTTTGTCTTTTTCATGGCCGCATTTTGAAGTGAATCGTTTCAGAAGTCAATAGAAAACGATGAATTCAAAGGGAAAGGAATTTGCCCGCAGGGCGGTTTTGCGCTACAATTGGCCTTTACCGAGGTGAGGCCATGGGCTGGACGACCATCAAGCAGATTTTTTCCGATCATGAGCGGTTGCTGAACCGGGAACTGGAAGTGCGCGGCTGGATCCGCACCCAGCGCGAATCGAAGAACTTCGCCTTCATCGAACTGAACGACGGCTCCTGTTTCAAGAACCTGCAGGTCGTCTACGGCGACTCGCTTCCCAATTTCAGCGCCGCGGTCAAATACCCGCTGGGTTCTTCCCTCAAGGTCACCGGCACGCTGGTGCCGTCACCCGCCGCCGGCCAGCCCTTCGAGTTGAAAGCGGAGAAGATCGAGGTCATCGGCCTATCGACGCTCGACTACCCGCTGCAGAAAAAACGCCACACCTTCGAGTTCCTACGCACCATTCCCCACCTGCGGCCGCGCACCAACACCTTCATGGCCGTTTTTCGCGTGCGCAGCTTGCTGGCCCACGCCATCCACAGCTTCCTGCAGGAGCGCGGCTTCGTCTACGTGCACACGCCGATCATCACCGGCAGCGACTGCGAAGGGGCCGGCCAGATGTTCCGCGTCACCACCCTGGACCTGAGAAACCCGCCCCGCGATGAAAAGAACGGCATCGATTTCAGCCAGGATTTCTTCGGCAAGGAGACCAACCTGACCGTCAGCGGCCAATTGAACGTCGAAGGCTTCTGCCTGGCCTTCAACAAGGTCTATACATTCGGCCCCACTTTCCGCGCCGAGAATTCCAACACCCAGCGCCACGCCTCCGAGTTCTGGATGATCGAGCCCGAGATCGCCTTCGCCGACCTCGCCGACAACATGCAGCTGGCCGAGGACATGCTGAAATTCGTCATCCGCTATGTCCTGGAAAAGGCCCCCCAGGAGATGGAATTTTTCAACCGCTTCATCGACACCTCGCTGCTGCCGCGGCTGCAGCATGTCCTGGAAGCGAAATTCGAGCATGTCACCTACACGCGCGCCATCGAGCTGCTGCAGAAAGCGGACATGGCTTTCAACTTCACCCCGCAATGGGGCGGCGACCTGCAGACCGAGCACGAGCGCTACCTGAGCGAAAAGATATTCCAGAAGCCGGTCTTCGTCACCGATTACCCGAAAGAAATAAAAGCATTCTATATGCGCCTAAATGACGACGGCCGCACCGTGGCCGCTATGGACCTGCTGGTCCCCGACGTGGGCGAGATCATCGGCGGCAGCCAGCGCGAGGAGCGGCATGACGTGCTCAAGCGGCGGATCGTGGAAATGGGCTTGAAAACCGAAGATTACGAATGGTACCTGAACCTGCGCAAATTCGGCGGCGCCCCCCACGCCGGCTTCGGCCTGGGTTTCGAAAGGGCGGTCATGTACCTGACCGGCATGGAGAACATCCGCGACGTCATCCCCTACCCGCGCACGCCCAAAAGCGCGGAATTTTAAAAAGAAAACAGAAGCATTTTTTTTATCCGGGAGGTGCGCCATGGGCAAGATCATTGCCGAAGTCACGGTGGTGCCGTTGGGCACGGCCTCGACATCGCTGAGTCGGTTCGTGGCCGAAGTTGAAAAAATCCTGAAAAAATTCCCGGGCCTCCAATCCCAGCTGACGCCGATGTCGACCATCCTGGAAGGAGAAATGGCCAACGTCCTGGAAGCCGTCAAGGCCATGCACGAGGTGCCGTTCCGCATGGGCGCCATGCGCGTGTCGACCACGCTGCGCATCGACGACCGCCGCGACAGGGAGCTCACCATGGAAGGCAAGCTCGCCGCGGTGAAAAGCAAGCTGTAAGGCTCTGCCTTGTGGCTTCAACCGTTGTCATAGACCTTGATGCGGCCGTACATGGACAGCACGACGCGATAGACCCGCTGCCGGCCCTCCAGGGTGATGGTGCACAGGGGCGAGACGTTGCCCAGCGGCGAAAACACCGGAAGGCTGTTGGCGCGGATCGACATTTTTTCACTTAAAGCGAAACTGCGGATCACCTGCCAGCCCTGGCCGTTGTCCACGCTGAGCCGCATGCTCCCGGCAACGACCTCCGCCCTGACCGGCTGGTTGTTCTGGATGGCCAGGTAGCGGGCCGTGCACAAGCCCGAGGTCAGGGTGCGCAGGGTGGCATTTGTTTCCACCCTGGCGAAAAAAGACTGCAGGCCCGGGACCATCACCGCGGCCAGGAACGAGAACAAACCGACCGTGACCAGCAATTCAAAAATGGTCAGCCCTTTTTTATTCATCGGCTCCCTCCTGGATGAAATGAACGCGAAAATTTTTCAGGAATTTGCAATCCGGCAAGCGCAGGTACTGGCTGAAGGCGAACGGGCCGGCAAAGGCATCGAACTGCAGCCGCCCCGAGTTTTGGATATCGTGGGCGTAGAGGCCGCCGGTGATCTCTACCTGGTCATTACCGTTGACCAAGGTGCCGGCGGCGATCACCTGGGCCTGGACGGTCTTGGCGCCGAGCGTATCCAGGACGATATCGGCATTGACCGCTTCGCTGCTGAAAAAATCGCGGCTGCTGGTCATGAGCAGCAGGCGGGGGAATTTCTCTTTTCCCAGGGACAGGTTTTCGCATTCCAGCCCCGAGCGGACGACCATTTGCCCGCAGGCCAGCAGCTCGATGCGGGAAACGGGCAGGAACGCCGCTGTTCCCGTTTGCTCGATGCTCCAGACACTGCCGTGGACAATGATCTTTTCCGCGAAGAGCGAACCGCCGACCGCCAAGGCACCGCCGCCGCTCCAGGTCATCGCCGCCAGGCCGGGCTGGTACTTGAGTTCGTCGCGCTGGACGTCCCGGCTGAATACAATGGATTGCCAGCCGCTGCCGGCGTTGAACTCCAGTTTCTGCAGATCGCCCTCGACAAAAACCGCCGCGACCGTTCCCTCGTCCTGCACCAGGTAGATCCCGGGCGGGACCGGGGCGTCGGATGGCTCGAGGTTGAATTTTTCCCTGATCTGCCGCCAGGCCGGAACCGGATCGTTCAAACGCAGGGTCTCGGCCAGCAAGCGCCCGGTCTCGGAAGCGACAGCCAGTTTGCCGACCAGAGGCAGCTGGGCGCCCGGGTATTCCACACCGCGGCCGGCCAGATAGGCGGCCGGACTTTCGTCAATATCCTTGTTGACCACCACCCCAAATTCGCCGGCCGGAATGTTTCCCTTGAGCAGGTCCACGCCGGCCTGGCCGGCAACCAGCAGCCGGCTGCCGTTTTTTTGCACCTCGATGCGGTTGAGTACCCGCATCCGGCAGAAATCCTCCCCGGCGCGCAGGATATGACAGCTGAAATGGTGTCGGCTCAGGCAATCGCCGGCGGCTTGCTCTGGAAAAGTTGCGTTGTTGAAATAATCGCTTTCCGGCGCGCCGTACGCGTTCATGTCCGCCGCCGCCAATTTTTCCCGGTATCGGTGAAGATCCAGTAAAAGCGCCTGCCCAAGGGCGGCGGCCGCCTGCCATTTGCCTTTTCGGGCGGCAATGATCTTGACGTGGAGATTCGAATGGGTCAGCAGGGCCAGACCGGAAATGGAAAGCAGCAGCACGAACAACAGCGAAATCACGATGTTGCCCCGGCGCGACATGGCTACACCAGGTTGAGCAGGAAGATGTAGCCGCGGATCTGCTCCTTCTTGTTGACCTCGATGCGGTAGAGGACCGAATTGGCGTCCGGGAAAAAAGTCACATAAAAATCGCTGACCTCTTCCAGCAGGGGCTGGAAATTTCCCCTATCAGCTTTTCTTTTTAAAGTGCGCTGGGCCGGATAATACCTGTATTCCACTTTTTTAAGGATCACCACCGGGCTGTTGCGGACAAAATCGTTTTGCAGCGCGCTTTTCAGGACCAGGACACCGGCAAGGCAATCCTTTATCTCATTAAGTTCCCATGCTCCTTCCGCAAGGTTGTAGATCAGTATGGCCTTGTCCTTTTTAAAAAAATCATTTTGGGCGACCTTCAGGGTTTGCTGGCCGCGGACGGCGTTTTCCAGCAGCAATTCGTCGGCCAGGCCGTACTCGCATGAAAACGAGCCGGCCGCGCTGGCAAAGAAGGGAATATTGAAAAATTGCCGGGCTTCCTGCAGGCGCATGCCGCATTTGTTCAGGTCGGACTTGATGGTGTCCACGGTGTGAAAGATCGCTTCCAGCCGTTCCTGGTTGCCGATGATTTTTTTGGCCACTTTTCCCGTTTCCGCCGAATGGGCGATAATCACCGTCAATACTCCCAATCCCAGGGACAGCGCGATCAGCATCTCCAAAATCCCGAATCCTTTAATCATCTTGGGCCTCCTGGATAAATTTTGACTTGTAAAAAACCTGCGGCAGGGAACAGGCCGGCGCCGCTGCCAGCAGATCGATTCGCTTCAAAAACGCCCCGGCCGTCGCCACCCGCCAGCTGATCCTGAATTCCCCGCTCTCCTGTCGGTGGTCGCCCGCCGCGAGTTCGGGCGCCGCCATGGACAGGGAAGACAGATAGTTCTTGTAATAATCCAGTTTTTCCATCAGGCGGAAACGCAGCAGCGAATTTCGCGCTTGCGCCAGGGCGAAAACCGTGACCCGGGCGCTGAACAGGACCGCCAGCAGCAGCAGGGATAGGGAAACCAACGTTTCGATCAAGGTGAAGCCTTTGTTCATTTTTTCCTCCTGATATCCGTAATTCATGTTCCTTGCCAAACCAGGCTGCTGCGCAAGGACGGCGCAGCCAAAGGGTTTTCCTGCCTCGGACCCGTCGCGTTCTGCTTACTTTTGTTTACATCATGGTCGTACTACGTAAACATTCATTTACTTTGCTGCAAAGGGAAATAAACGGCCGGTCGCTTAAATATCAATAGATATCGCCGATCCGCGGCATTTGCATTCGGGCGGCGGGGATTTGGCAGCGAACATGAATGGCCAGGAGCAGGAGGTCAACATGAAACAGACCAAAAAATTTCTCGCTCTGCTGGTCATCCTGGCCATGACCGCAGTTTCCACGGTTTCTCTCGGCGCGGCCGAAAAACAGGCGGCCGCCGGCAGTGACAAGCTGGTCAACATCAACACCGCTGACGCCGGCCTGCTGGCCAAGCTGCCACAGGTCGGTCCGAAAATGGCGCAGCGCATCCTGGACTTCAGGAAAAGCAACGGCAGTTTCAAGCGCACCCAGGACCTGATGAAAGTCAAGGGCATCGGCGAAAAGATCTTCGCCAAGCTGCAGCCGCTGATCACCATTTAAAACAAAGGCGGGGAAGCCGTCACGGCTTCCCCGCCCTCAAACAGGAGAAAGAAATGGAAGAAAAAATCAAGGACTTGAGCCTGCTGTTGATGTTTCTGACCGGCTGGGAAGAAGATTCACGCAACAATCCCGGCGAAAAGGCATTCTGTTCCTGGAAAGGCTACAGCTTCAAAGCCATGAACAAACTTGCCGATGACAAGCTGATCATTCAGTTCAAGGACAAGAAGCTGGCGATTCTGACCGAAGCAGGGAAGCAGAAGGCAGAACAGTTGAAAAAGCACTACCTAAATTGATTCCCCTTTTGTCTTCCTCTCCGGAGGCGCGGCGGATCTGGGATCCGGACCGCGCCTCTTTTTTTCTATTTGTTGCAGGTGGCCACAAAAAAAGCACCCCCGATCTTTCCCATGACAATTCAAGACCCATGCATTATGGCTTGGAGAAAACGGCCGATTCAGGGCTCCCGGGCGATGCTGATGCCGATGGAAGCCGCAGCCCCCTCCAGGACGAAGTGTTTCTGAATCCGATAGGTCTCAAGATCGATAACGTAAATCCCCCCGGTGCGGGCGCCCCCCCAGCATCCCACGATCAGTTGATTGCGCTCTTCATCGAGCACGCAATGGATGGGATTTGAGAGCAAACCGGGAATCTCGGTGAGGATCTTCCTCTTGCCCAGATCGACAACCGTGACGGATTCGCCGCCGACCTGGCAGACATAAGCAAGAGTCTTTTCGCGATTCAGCGAAAAATCGAACGGCATATCCCTGAAGGCCACCCGGGCGACCACCTCCCGCTTCAGGATATCCACGAAGAGGAGTTCCTTGGTGTTGTAGTCCGTGACGTAACAGACATTCGCTTCATTCCCGAACTTCACATCGATGGGATGGCTGGTTGCCGTGACGCCCGCTTCATCCGGGTTCCACAGGCAACCCGGAGCGGGGCCCAGGTGAATGCTGCATATGCCGTCCTTGGCGTCATTGAGGATGTTGTCCAGGTCGTACACATAGAGATCCGCGCTTTTCCGATTCGTGACCGCCAGCCATTTGCCGTCGGGAGAAATATCGACGTGCACGGGGATGAGACCCGCGGGAAGCTGGAAGATGATATCCAGTGTCATGCCGTCCAGGACAAACACCCGGTTCAGGTTTTCATCGGCCACATAAATCCTGTTGCGCTTCCCGTCATAGACAAAACCTGAGGGCATTCCCACACCCGGGATGGGGACTTTTTTGACAACCTTTTCCTTCCAGATGTCGAACAAGACGATGCCGTCCTGGTCATCGAGACGATCATAGTTATGGAGCGCGACAATCAGCTTGGTCGGGTCGTGAGGGTGAAGGGAGGAAAAGATGGGGTAGCGCCCGACATTGAAATTTCGGAAGCCGCTCTGGCCGTCCAGATCGACGGCTGAAAGCGTGTGGCTCATCAGATTGGAAACAAAAGCGAGCCGCTTCGCACCCGGCTCCGCCGCGGTCCGGTCGGAAAACAGGCTCTGCGGAAAGAGACCCAGGAGCAGGAGAGAAACAGCGACACAAGCATTCATCATGACTCTCACCCCTCCAGCGGAAAATTCGTGGATTTATGGAAACCTATTGGAAAACCCATTTTTCCCATGAATCGATTTTAGGTAACTTTTTTTGAAATTGCAACCAATGGCCGTGAATTGTATTCACGCTCCCGCTACCATTCTTCCTTTGCGAGAGCGGCGAATCAAATCAAGAAGAGCAGGATAACCCCCAACAAGGCAGCCACTGTTCCAATCATTGCCCGGGCAGTGATTTTTTCTTTAAAGAGGAAATAAGACACCGGCAGCAGCAGCACGGGGGTGAGCGACATCAGCGTCGAAGCGACGCCGATATGGGCATGGGCGATGGCCACCGGCGAAGCGATCAGGATCCCGACCAAGCGCATCGTCAAGTTCCGCGTCGCCAAGGCTTGCAAGGACGCCATCCTCGGCTAGCTGCCGGTTCTGTAGCGCACGAACAAATGGCCGCGGCCTGTTTTTTCCAGAACATGGTCAAACGCAAATAATTTTTCTTCGGTAAATGATGCCGATCGTACCGCCCACCATAATTTTATCTGAAAAAACAAACAAGCCAGAATTCTTGGCCTAAAAGACCATCCGGGCGGTTCCGAGAACCCATGGCTCGAGAAAAGGATTATTCGGGTATGGAGAACTCGTGCTTCAGGCGGGACTGGAAGGAACCGATCTGGGAAAAGATCGTCTTGATCGTTTCCACTTCGATGGTAGAGAGGTCGTCCAAGTCGATATAGTGGTCCAGTGGTCTCCCCTGCCGATACGTCTTGATCTGGCTTTGGAATTGAAGGCGCATCAGGAAATCAAAGTCCTGGCGGAGGTCCGCGAAGAAAGATCGGGAAAAAACGCCTTTCTCGTATAATCCCCTCATGCGGCCGATGGTATTGGTTTCCCGGACCTGGTGAGCCATGGTATAGAGCCGGACCAGGTTTACGATCACGCGAATGGGGCTCTTGATGTTGACCCGGTTGGCATGCTCGTCGCTCGTTTCCGTGTGGATTTTCCCGAAGATCCCCAGGGGGATTTTATAGTCCCGGCAAACCCTGGCGAGATGGCCAAAGAAGGCGGGGTGATTCTTCAGGTCCAGGCGAATTTGGTCGCCAAGTTCCTCTGCCAGGCCCGCGGCGCCGAAGACGGCCCGCAGGTCGAAGAATGTGCTGATCTCCAGAAGATTTTTGGGGTCGGGGGTTTCGATCCATTCGCTGAAGTAGCGCTTCCAGGTGGAAAGAGGCTGGTTCCACACGCTGTTCCCGGCCATGACCTGACCCGGACACAGGGCGTAGCCGACTTGCGCCAGGAGCCGGTTCAGCCGTTCGCCGAATGCCTGGAAATAGGCGCGGGCGGCCGCGGCGCCGGCCACGTCGGAATCGGCGAAGATCAGGGCGTTGTCCTGGTCGGTGAGCAGGGTCTGTTCCGCACGCCCCTCACTGCCGAGCACGATAAAAACGAAGGGGAGCGGCGCCGGCCCGAGTTCCGTCTCAACCACCCTGGCCAGGGACGTGACGGTTTCATCGGCGACTGCGGTGGTCGCCCCGGTGATCAATTCCGTGCGCGCGCCGCTTCCCGCCAATCCCGCGACTAAATGCGGCAGCCGCTGGAAACGCTGGCGCAGGGCATCGATGGAAACTTCGGCGGCGGCCGGGACGGCTACCGCTGGCTGGCCGGCAATGATCATCTGCTCGATATCGCCCCGCGCCAGTATCCCGCCGACGGCGCCCGCCGCGCCCCGGATGACGACATGGCCGATGTCGTGGCGTTCCATCAGCCGCCAGGCGGCGGACAGAGGGGCGGTAGCGGCGATCCCGATCAACGGCGCGCTCATGACGACGGACACCTGGGCTGAGGCAGGGACTCCTTCACCGACGACCCGGCGGCGGAGATCGGAGTCGGTGAAGATGCCGATAGCGGCTCCCGTCTCCGACCGGACGACCAACGCGTCACGGCGATGCCCGTTCATCAAGGCGACGGCGTCCTGGATGGGGAGGGTGGCCGCGCAGAAGACCGGCTCCCGGCTGGCGTCACCCGCCAGTCGATGAAGGTTCATCAGGATCAGCCCGATCTCGGAACGGAATTCATCCTCCCGCCGTTCGCGCGCCTGCGGATCGCCGCCATCACCCAGTTCCTTGAGGATCAAGATATACCCTTTCTTCTCCGCCAGAGCGATTTTCGAAATCGAGATCAGCACGTCGACCGACTGGCCCGACGCGCTTTTCAACCGGGTTTCCAACTGCAGGGAGGTGGATTCACTATTCTTGAAATCGGCGACTTTCCGGCGGTCCTCCGCCCGCTCCGGCGGGATGATTTCCCTTAAGTCGTCGCTGATCGGGCCAACACCCAGCTCGGGGAAAAATTCCAGGAGCTTGCGGTTTGTGAAGACGCTCCTTCCCTCCAGGATCATCCAGGTCCCTTCGGTCGCCGCCTCGACCAGCGCCTTGTATTTTTCCCGCGAGTGGAACAGGTCGGCTTCGGCTTCCGATCTCTTCCTTTCCGCCTTCAGGTTCTGGCGGACGATAAAGGTCAGCAGCAGGGCCAGCAAGGCGAAAATCAGCAGCGAAATGACGACCAGGCGCTGCTTGATGGCGGCGATCTCCAGGCGAATGTCCTCAATATAGATGCCAGTGCCGATGATCCACCCCCAGGGGGCGAATTCCCGCACATAGGATATTTTGGGGACGATGCGCTCGCTCTCGTCCATCCATTGCCATATGTAATCGACATAGCCGGATTTTTTCGCGCGCACGACGCGCACCATCTCCACGAACAGTTTTTTCCCTTCAGGGTCGCTGAAGCCGCTCAGGTCCCGCCCGTTCAAATCGCTGCGGTATGGATGCATGATCATCCGCGGCAGCAGATCGGTGATCCAGAAATAATCCTTGTTGCCCACGCCATAGCGCATGCCCTGGATCTGGGCGACGGCGCGCGCCCGCGCTTCGGCCTCGGTCATGATGCCCCGCTCGGCCTCGAGCCGGAATTTGGCCGCGGTGCTGACCGCGACATTGACCAGTTCACGGATCATTCCTTTTTTCTGGACCAGGAGGTTATGTTCAAAATAGGGGACGAGAAAGCGGAAGATCAGCAGGATAAAAACCCCGATGGTCAATGCCGTGGGTAAAATGATGGTCAGGAAAAACTTTCGGGCATCGATCCGCGTCCGTCGCTTTTTCATCGGAAGCCTTCAACCCGGTATGGTTTCGATTTCAGCGCCACCGCTTCCATGGTCATGCGGACCGTGTCCAGTATCAAGAAGCCGTTGCGGCTCGCCGAGTTGGCCATACAAGGACATACATATTGTACCAGATCCAGGGGAATCGCATGAGCCCGGAAGTGGGAAAAGTGGAATTTCGTATCGTGAACGATGCCGATGCCGTCCGGATGCAGGTGCCCGGAGACCCCGAGGCGGCAGCGATTCTCCTGCATGAAGTGAAAGTGCTGGCGGAAATCCCAATGGTTTTTCGGCCTCCAGGTCAAAGAACCGGACGGGTCGGGGAATATTTCATGGGAGAAGAGCATGCGCGTCCCGGCGAAATCCGCCATGAGGAATTCGGGCAGGGAATCGATGTAGTCGCGATCCGCGGCGCTCAGCAGCGGGGAAAGCTCCTGGTGCTCGAAAAGCCAGATCCTGTCCTCCCCCAGCTTTTTCCGTTCGCTGAAGTCCAACTGGTACCAGTTTTCTGGAAAAACGAAACAGCCATTCGCCCTGGGCGGTTTGCGGATGGCAAAGAGATCGTGGTTGCCGGCCAGCACCAGGCGGCAGTTGGCGCGTACCATGGCCACGCAACGGGAGGCATCACGCTTCGCCAGGTAACGGTAATGGCGCACATCGAAACCGATGATATCGCCGAGGCAGATGAGCTCGTCGCAGTTCCTCTTTTCCAACAGGCGCAGGGCCGCTTCCAATCTTTCCGCATCTTCGTGAATGTCGCTGAGAATACCGATTTTCATCGCGGCGCTGCGGATACTTCCGGATTCAAAACCTCAAAACAGCGGCGGCGAGGAGACGGAGATTGTCCTCGGCCCGGGTGCGGGTGATGACGCCGGACCCGTCACGGAAGAGGGTTCCCGTTTCATCCCGGTCGGCGTAAGCGGCACGGGTATATTCCGCTTCGAAGGCCAGGCTGAATTTTCCAGCGGGGAAAACGATCCGCGGGGAGACGCGCATGACGCTTTTAATGTTGGCGCCGCGGACGGTGGCCAGCGTGCCGCCGGGTCGGTCGGAATAAAAGGCGATGGGGTCGCCGGCGCCCAGGTTTTGCGTGTAGCCGCCCCACAACCCGAATTGCACCTTCTTCCCCTGGGTCATGAATTCAGTCCAGGCCGACATCGTCTTCAAGGCCGTATAGGTGACCCGGTTGGTCGATGCATCGGTCACCTCGTGCACGGCATAGCCGCCGAGCATGAGCAGGTCAAAGAGGTTGCCGCCGTATACGCCCTGGATCTTCAGCGTAAAAGCCGAGGCGCTGAACTTGGCGAAGGCGGTCAAAGAAAAATCGGACACCATTTCGTCACTGGCAAATTTTCCTGCGGCCGCTTCGCTGAACAGGAGGGGCTGTATGGACTTGTAGCCGGCGCCGATGCCGGCCATGAATCCATTGCCACCGGGTTGCGGCCGGTTCTGGTACTGGAGCTGGAGATGGAACTCGGGCAGGGCCGCATTCCGCTGAACGTTCGAACCGCCCGGGCTGGTGAAGTCCCGCTGCGCGGCCATTACCCCGATCAGGCTGAAGCGGCCCAGCTGCCGGGTGAACCGGAGTTGCGGGTTGCGAGAAAAAGGCTGCATGGGGGACCCGGTATTGAACGAGATCACCTCGGAATAACAGGCCGGGACGAACATGGGGTGCCAATACTGCCCGAACAGCAGCTGGGTTTTTTTCCACGACAACTGGGCATAGGCATGGCGCAAGCGGAACCCGTTGGCGTCGACGAAGGCGGCGTTCTCGTTGCCGAAGAAATCGGCTTCGACCACCCCCTTCACTTTGGCGCCGAAAGCGTCGGGAGCGCTGATCGCCCCGGTCAGGCGGGTCTGGATGGAAATAAAATTGAAGCTGGAGTCGGCGTTGATGTCCTCGCCGTTGGCGTCCAGGTCCTCTGCGGCCGGATACAACAGGAAATGGCCTTCGCGGATGGAAACCGTCTGCCGCGAATCATAGAAGAAGTCGCTTTTCACGAAACCGGAAAAAGAGATCCCGAATTTCGCCGTCTCCTCCTCGGCTGACAGCGGCAGCCAGAGCAATCCGATCAGAAAGAGAAGAATAATGCTTGTCTTGGTCATCGCATCCTCCTAAGCCTTTTCGGGACTTTTCTTTTTTGTCAGCAGGGAAGCTATGATCAGCGTGAGGAATCCGAGTGGGATGGAGATGATGCCGGGGTTGCGCAACGGGATCGGCGCCGCCGCGGGCGAAAGACCATAAATCTCGAACATGGTGGGAGAGAGGAGGATGATCAGCAACGATGCCGCCATGCCGACGCTGATCGCCCAGGAGATGCCCCTGGCCGTCGTTCTTTTCCAGAACAGGAGCATCAGGATGGCCGGCAGGTTGGCCGATGCGGCGATAGCGAAGGCCAAGCCGACCAGGAAGTTGACGTTCTGCCCTTCGAAGATGATCCCCAGGATAATGGCCACGAGGCCAACGGCGACCGCAGCCAGCCTGCCGGCCCGCACCTTGGCGTGATCGGTCATTTCGATTTTCATGTATTTGTCCATCAGGTCGTGGGCGACGGCGCCCGAGGCGGCGACGATCAGGCCGCTGACCGTTCCCAGGATCGTGGCGAAGGCGATGGCGGAAATGATCGAAAACAGGGTGACGCCAAACGTTTTCGCCAGCAGCGGCGCCGACATGTTCGAGTCCTGAACGTCAAGGCAGCCGCTGATCATGGCCCCCGTCCCCATGTAGAGGGTCAGGATATAGAAAAAGCCGATGGCGACAATGGCTACGATCGTGGATTTCCGGGCCGCGCGTTGGCTGGGGACCGTGTAATAACGAATGAGAATATGGGGGAGAGCGGAAGTCCCCAGGAACAAGGCCAGCATGAGCGAGAGAAAATCAAGGCGCGACCAGAAGCTGGAGCCCTTGTCGAGCTTGTAATACAGACCAGGTTTCATGATCTCCTTACCCGGCGTGACGACCTGGTGATAGAGGGTGACGCTTGCGTCCTGGTAGGTGAACACGGACTTGGCAAAGCGGACGATCTCGGAATCCTCGATGCGCCGAATGAACTCAAATGGGCCGACGGCGCCGGTCGCCTCGACCTCTTTCCCGTCCACGATAATTTTGTTCAGATGGCCTACCTGGAAGAACCGGCGCGCTTCCTTGGGCTCGCCGTTGTAGAGGGCCATCCCGTCTTTTTGGACGACGACCGACAGCGCCTCCTCCAGGAAAGGCGCGGCTGCGTCGGCATTGAGTTTCCACCAGGAGCCGATCCCGTTCTTTTCCAGCTTGACGAACGTCAGGTCCTTTTCCCGGTGCTGGCCCGTCACCCGGAAAGAGGAATCGGCCACGGCGGTAACTTCCCCGTTTGCGACGGTGACCGGCATGGTGACGAAGCGATGATAATCCTCGCTGGGGGTGCGCTTCAGGCCACGGTTGAGCAGGAAGACGACCACGGCGAGCGAGAAACAGATCAGCAAGGCGCCCTTGATGAACTGCACGTAGGTGGTGGAGGTCATGCCGGCCGTGGCCACGATCAGGATGACGACCGATCCGACGATCAGAACACCGACCCAATGGGGCAGCCCGAGGAGCGGGGTGACCAGCGCGCCGGCGCCGACCATCTGCGGGATCAGGTAGAAGATCGAGACCACCAGGGTACTGATGGCCGCGGTCAGCTTGATGCCGCGCGAGTTGAACTTGGAGTCGAGGGCATCGGCGAACGTATATTTTCCCATGCGCTTCAAGGGCTCGGCGACGACAAAAAGGGCCACCACCCAGCCCGCCAGGTAACCGATCGAGTAAAGAAACCCGTCGAAGCCATAGAAGGCGATCATGCCGCAGATGCCCAGGAAGGAGGCAGCGGAGAGGTAGTCGCCGGCGAAGGCGATGCCGTTCACCGCCCAGTGGATCTGGCCGCCGGCCGCATAATAGCCGCTCGCCGATTTTGCCTTGCGGGCAAAGTAGAACGAGAGGCCCAGGACCGAAAAGACAAAGATAAGAAAAATGACGATCGCCGTCGCCGATACCTGGTAGATCATGAGGGTTCCCTCCGGTTCAGTTCGTTTTCATAACGGGTGCAGAAGTGGTTGTAGATCAGCCCCATGACGGCGGCCAGGATGATCAGCCCCATGCCGTACAGGAAGGCCAGATTCAGCCCGAAAATGATCCGGTTGCCCATAGCCTGGGGAAATGACATGCCGATGAACACGAATCCCGCATACACCAGCATGTAACAGGCAAACATGATGATCCCCAGCTTCGTTTTCTTTGGGATCGAATGGTCTTTTCCGATTTCCACCGCCGGTCCATGCAGCATAGAGCGCCTCCTAGCGAAATTTTTATCGAACGACGATCGTTAAACCGCGACCAAGAATCCGCCGCCTATTCTTATCAGACTTCCATGCGCAACCAGGATAACCGTGCGGGAAACCCGATTTTCAGCATACGCCAATTTTATGAATGTATGGCGGCGAAGTCAAGCAAAAAATTGGGAGAAGACGAAGTTCCCCGATCCGTCCCCATGCCGCCAATGTCACAGAGTCAGGCACCGTCCCCAATATTCCCCACCTTGGGCGTAGTGGTCGGTGAAGCGCACTAATATAATACAGCACCGGCCCGCCGCAATCCGCCGAGCATCCCATTCCGGATACGTTTTTTTTTGCCGATCAGATGCCCGGAATCATTTTTCGCAGCTGCCGCCAAAGCGGCAAGATCGAACGCGTGTCCGAAAACTAGATCTGGGCAGCCTGCCAGGTGCCGCTGCCGCGGCAGGGATCGGTAACGCCGATCTCTTCCCAAGTGCCCTTGATCTGCCATTTGCCGTGCCGCTGGCATATCGTGCCCTTGAATTTCACCGGGTTGACGCCGGGAATGACGATAGTAGTGCCCTCGAGCAGGCAGCAGTGACGCAGCCCCCGGCGCAGGGTCCCGGTCCAGTTGCTCACCGTCCCGGAGGAATCGACGATCGTCCCCCCGATGGACGCTGAGCACGGTTTCATTTGTCTGATGACCATGGTGAACTTTTCCTTCACCGGGGCCGGGCAGTTCGGCTTGGCATAGTTGACCTGGAACCCCTCGTACGTGCCGGCGATGCAGCAGAGCTCCAGGGATTGCGCCGGCAGGGAAATCGCCGACAACCCGCCAACGATGATCAAAGCAAGAACGAACCCTAACGCGCCATGATTTTTTTTGCTCACAGTTTCCTCCTTGTTTCCTGTCTTTAAAATAGAAAATGTCCCGGGAAATCTCATGGATAATTCCCTTTCCTGCCCTGATCCGCCATCCGGCGGCAGCCTTTTCCGGCACGAGAGGAGCGTCAGATCAGGAAGAGCATGACCACCCCGAGCAGGGCGACCAGCGTACCGACGATCGCCCGGGAAGTGATCCTTTCCTTGAAAAGAATATGGGACACTGGCAGCAAAATCACCGGGGTGAGAGACATCAGGGTGGAGGCGACGCCGATATGGGCGTGGGCGATGGCCACCAATGACAGAACGACCCCCAACGCCGGCCCGGTCAACGCTCCGGCGGCGATCTCCAGCAGCGCTTTTTTATCCTTCATTTTGGCCAGATGGGCATGGATTTTTCCCTGGAAGAGACCGAGGGCCGCCAGGGCCAGGGCGGAGACGCTGACGCGGACGAGGGTGGCGGAAACAGCGGAATAGCCGCCCGCCAATCCCAGCTTTGAGAACAGAAGACCTGTCGCCTGGCCCGCGGCTCCGCCCACGGCCAACAGGATCCCCAGGCAATATTTCCGCGGCTTCCCGGAAATCGGCATGTCGCCGGGAACCGTCTTCTCCGCCACCACCCAGGCAATGCCGCCGATGGTCACGAGCATGCTGGCGATCTCCAGGACCAGCAATTTCTCTCCCAGGAACACCCAGGCCAGCAGGGTGCTGCAGACCGGAACGAGCAGCGCCAATAGCATGGCCAGGCGGGGACCGATCAGCAGGAAGGATTCAAAAAGCATGCCGTCGCCGATGACGAACCCGATCAGGCCCGAAACCCCCAGGTAAAGAAAGCGGCGCGGCTCGATGGCAAAAGGGAACGGGGTGGTGAAAAGCAGCCAGTGGATCAGGAGCAGGGCCGGGACCGCGATCCACAAGCGCATATAGTTGACGGTGACCGCCCCCACCCGCTTCCCGGCCCGGGTAAAGACCACCGAGTTGAACGCCCAGCAAACCGAAGTGAGCAACGCCGCGATCTCGCCAATGAAGTTCATCATATTGTTCTGCCCGTTTAACTAAGGGAAATCCATTAATTTGCAGCCTTTGTCATGTCCTCTGAAAAAACTATTTTTCCCTCGAAGAGGGTCAGAATGACTTCTACCTTGCTGATTTCTTCAACCGGGATGGCGAACAGGTTCCTGTCCAGAACAATCAGGTCGGCCATCTTGCCGGCTTCAATGGAACCCGTTGTATTTTCAAGAAAATTTGCAACCGCGCCGTTGATCGTAAAACTGGCGATCATCTGATCCAGCGATGCCCTTTCCTCCGGCCAGAGAATTTCTTTTGGATCGGTAATTCCCAAACAGCTCCGCGTCATGCCGATCTGTATGGCCCTTAATGGGTTGCAGGGAATGGTGACCGCATAATCGCTTGCCGAAGCCACGGTCACTCCGGCCTTGAAAAAGCTTGCCATCGGATATTCCTCATCGGCACGCTTCAGCCCGAGGTAGGGAATCTGTATCTTGTAGTACAAATCATCCTTCATGAACCAGTATGGCTGGGGAACGGCTACGACGCCAAGCTCCTTGAATCGTAAAATATCTTTGGGATCGACCAGCTGAATATGAGTGATCAGGTTCCTTGAATCACGCCTTCCGTTTTTCTCCAGCGCGTAAGCGAACGCATCCAGCGTCATCGCAGTCGCGGCATCGCCGATCGAATGAACATGGATTTGAAATTTATTCCTGTCCAGCTCGGCGCACATATTGTTTAGCATATCCGCATCCCAGCGCGGTTCGCCGCGAAAATCCGGCAGATGCAGGAACGGCTCCTTCAGATAAGCCGTGCTTCCTTCCACGACGCCGTCAATGTAAATTTTTGCCCCCATGGCTTGAAAAAGCAAGCCGGAATTTTTTTCTCTTTCGGCGATCAGCTGCTTCACCTGTTCCATTCCTTTTGCATGATCCACATACAGTGAAGCGCGGAACCTCATGGCCAGGCGATTTTCCTTTTCAAGATTTTTATAAGCGTTGAAATCATTGCCGCCGGCATCCACGGTGGCATCGTGCGCAGTCGTAATTCCGAATTGAGCGGCCATTTTCTGATAGGCTTCCAGCGCCTGCATCAATTGCTCGACCGTGTAGTCGGGGAATATATCCGCAACCAGCCGGTCAGCGCTTCCCCGAAGCGTGCCGGTCGGCTCGCCGGTTTGGGGATCACGCTCGATCATTCCCTTTCGCGGATCCTTCGTTTCTTTTGTGATTCCAGCCATTTCCAGAGCTTTGGAATTGACCCAAGTGACATGCCCGCTATCATCATCGAGCGCCACAGGAATATCCCTGACTATTTCATCGATCAGTTTTTTATCAGGGCCTGCTTTGCCGAACAGTGCATTTGACCAGCCTCTGCCCTTGATGAATTTCGCATCCGGATGCTTGGCGGCAAAATCCCTGATCGCTTTTTTATACTCTTCAAGCGAATGCAAACCGGTGAACATCACGTCAAAAAGCTCATGGGCGGCCCCATAGGCCGGATGGCAGTGGCTATCGATGAAACCGGGCAGGACCAGCCGTTTTCCCAGGTCGATCACCTTCGTTGTCTTGCCGATATGCATCGCCGCCCCGGCGTTGCTGCCGACATAGAGGAACTTGCCGCCCTTGACGGCCAGCGCTTCCGCGACGCTCCGGCGGGCATCGACCGTGTAAATGAGGCCATTCTTCAAAACGAGCTCGGCGTCGGCACGATCGTTCAGCCCATTGCCGAAAGCGCAGCCGGCGGCGGCAAGGATAGCGAGCAGCAGCCAATGGAGCCGTGAATGGTTTTCGCCCAAGGGGTACCTCCTGATCATCCAGTCGGATATTATGCGCAACGGTCCGGGCTGTCAACTCCCAGCAGAGCCGCGGTCCGGGTCTCTGGGACTTGATATTTTATTTTTTTTCGTTTACGATTCACTGCACTCAGGAGGGCGCATGAAAAAAACAATTTATTTCCTCATCGCCATCGCATGCGCCGGCCTGGTCCCGGCCCAAAGCATCGACGTGAGCGCCAATGTCGGCATACTCACCCGCAATGACTTCAAGTTCGACCCCCTGGTCTTTTCGGGGAACGTTACCCTTGCCTTTTTTGTCGGCGATTTCATCCTGGTCAGCCCGGAGTGCACGCTGTACACCGACAGCAAATTCACGACCGATTCGCTGCTCATCGCCCCCGGAGGCACCCTTAATTTCGCGACCGGACAGCTCTTCCTCGGTGCCGGCATCATCAAGGAGATCTGGCTGAAATCCACGGACGTCACCATCCCCCTGGAAATGAAGCTCCAGGTCGGGATCCGCGCCAGCAAGTATCGCCTCGGCGCCTACATGCTGACATTTTTCGACGAGATGTTCAAGGACATTTCCTTCGGCTTCACCATCGGATTCGCGTTGTAGACGGAACTGGACCGAAAGTTTTTCAGTTCTCTTTAAATCCGCCTCGCGTTTTCTCGATCGCTTAAGCGACTTTGTGTTTACTTTTTTCAGGCATGAGATACAATAGGCAAAACCAGGAGGGACCACCATGCCAGACAAAGGAACGAAAAAGAAAGTGATCCGCATTGAAGGCGGCAGTGCTGCAACCCCGGCCCTCCGCTGAAGCCGTACCCCTACCGGCATTAGAGCAGCCGGCCGAGGAACCCGCTGCTGAGGAACAAGCGACAGAACAACCAACGGAATAACCGATCCGTTCCGCGGCTCCCATTCCGGGCCGGACGATATAAGCAATAAGAAAGAAGAACCCGGCGACATGATCTGGGTGCAAAAGCGCATCACCTCCTGAAAGAAAGCAAGAGACGCCGTCCGGTCCCCTTCCCGGACTGGAGCAACTTGTATTCCTTTTTGCGGTCTGCTACTCTTGGCAGGTGCGGGAATGGAAAAATTCCTCCGGGAGGTATCCCATGGCCAGCGACGGCAAGGTATGCGTTCATTGTCGGGAATTGAACCCGATCGACGCCCGGGAGTGCCGCAATTGCGGCCGCTACTTCATTCACCGTCCGGGAGCGGCGCGCGTCGACGACTCGCCCGGGCTTGAGGCGCTGAAACAGCCCGCCGTCCTCTGCGCGCTGGTGCTGCTCGTCTCCCTCTTCCTGCCCTGGTTCACGATACTGATCTTTTCGCTGTCGGCGGTCCAGCTCCTGGGATTGTTCCAAGGGGCAGGAGTCTCGAGCATGCGCTACGGCGCCGGCGCGACGCTGGCGCTGGCGCGGCTTTTCATTGCCCTGATCCCCGTGGGCTGTTTTGCCGTCATCCTGCTCGCCCTGCGCGGCAGCTACGCGATCTTGATCGGCAAGATCACCGGCCTGCTGCCGCTGGTTGTCTTCCTGCTCTTCTTCGCGCAGAGCTCGAATGTCGTGAGCGTGATGGGCGCCGGCTTCGTCGTCGCCATCCTGGCCGGCCTCGGCCTTTTCGCCTTCAGCCGCGGCGGTCCGTGAGGATCGGCGCAAGGAATTTCCATTATTTAATATTTGTTATACAATATGCGACAGATTGAACAGGAGGTAACGAAATGCCAGACATGGGTACGAAAAAAAAATTGACCCAGGTTGAAGGGGGAGAATCTTCATCGGCCGCTCAAGCCAAAGATACCAAGCCATTCGTGGCCAGTGACGAGAGCAAGGCCAAGGCAAAAAAATTCCGCATATTTTCGATCATTTCCTGGATCGCGGCCATCGGCCTCGAGGTCGGGGCGATCCTCATGCTCAAGAAGGTGCCGGTCAATACCACCTGGCTCATCGTCTTGATCGTCGCCGACCTGATCTTCGCGGTCATCGGCAACCTGCTATGGAAGAAGGCCAACCGCTTCGACCCCGCTTCGGAGAAGGAGCCGTTCAAGTTCTTCGTCCAGAACCAGCTGGGAGCGATCATCGCCGTCATCGCCTTCCTGCCCCTGGTCATCCTGATCTTCACCAACAAGGATATGAAGGGGAAGCAGAAAGGCCTTGTCGGCGCCATCGCGGTCATCGCTTTGCTGATCGCCGGCTTCACGGGCATCGATTTCAACCCGCCCTCCCAGGAACAGTACGCGCAGCAGACGGCCCAGGTCGAACAGCTGACCGGACAGAACCATGTCTTCTGGACGAAATCAGGCCAGCGTTACCACCTGTTCTCGGACTGCTACCATATCAATACCAGGAAGACCGACGAGATCTTCGAGGGCACCGTGGCCCAAGCCCGCGAGCTGAAGAACATCTCCGAGCTCTGCAATACCTGCGAGGACCGCTGGAAGAAGGAAAAAGGTGTGTTCGCCGAGAAGGTCGAGCCGCAGGCGGCCGGGGAAGAAAAGCCCGAAACCGCGCCGGAGGCCGAGGAAACGATAACCGAATAGCTGAACCATTCCGGGAACCCTACGCCGGGCGGGAAGCCGAATTTTGCTTTTTATGGATCGGGGGACTGATCAAAAATATTGAACCACAAGGCCAAAGGGGACGGTTCTTACTGGCTGCTTGTGGAACTTACGGATGAGCTTCTCAACCTCGGGAACGCCGCCCGGGAAGATCAAATATCCGTTTTCATTTAAACTCAGAAGGCCTTGACTGTTCGATGACTTTTGTCTCAATCCAATAAATATCGTCGGTGAACCGCCCGGGCCTTTCATACTCTCTTTCAATGAGTTTTTTCAACGAATGCCTAGCAGGCAAACTTTTAACCCGATTCGTTTTCGTGCTGGCTCGAAAGAAAAGGTATTTGCCATCGGCAGAAATGGAAGAAGAGTCGGAACTCCTCTCAGAATTGACCGATTTCCCGATGTGGATAAGATCGCTCCACTTGTCGTCTTGGCTGCGGAAGGAAACATAATAATTCCACCCGCCACAAATGGTATCCGGCTTCGCATCCGTGGGATAAATCAGATAACTTTCATCGGGGGCGATATAGGCGTGATAATTGACTTTGCCGATATTAATATTTTCCGGCAATTTTTCAAATTCCAGATATTTTCCATTGACAAATCTTGAACGGCAGATTTTTTCGGAACCGTCAGGAAAGGTTTTGGAAAAATAAAGCGTGCCGTTCTTTGCGATCGAAGGGTTGCATGAATGCCCATTCCCATTGACCTGAGCTCCCAAGGGCTTGGGTTGACCCCACTTTTTTCCCTTTCTTTCAACACACCAAATATTGATGTAAGTCGATGGTTCTTTTTTGTTCTCAATGGGCCTATATGAATGGAAAAACATTTTTTTTCCGTCAGGCTGTATGGCCGGCCAGCCGTCAAGATACCTCCCCGAAAAAGAAGCGACTTCAGGCTTTGTCCATTCGCCGTCAACCAATTTACTTGTTAAAATGGCCTCCATTTCCGTAGCGAGCAATACGGCCCAAAAGCATTCCTTGCCATCAGGCATGAATGTGATGACCGTTTCATCAAGCCCGGTTGAAACAATTCCGGGAGCAAAAATCATCGCAGTTGTTCCGGGAGGCTTTTGCCCTAAATAAGGACCTGCCGGATCCCGGGAAACGCTTTGTTGCGACAATGAGTATGCTGTAAAAAAAACAAGCGCACAAACGACAAAGAAAACTCCTTTCATTATGAATACCCCCTATTTCTTAGGTTAAAACGTCTCATGCATATTGCATCCATCCAGCCACCATAAGGATTGCCGAAAAATATTTAGGAAAAGCCAATAGGCAAATCGATTTTCTCAATGATAAAATTTTAATAAGTTTTTCTTAAATTTGCAATAGCGAAAAAAGGAATGAGAACGATGCTTGACTTCGTGAAAATTACGTTCAAACCTCTTGTTTCCCCCGACTTATGAAACTTTCTGCTGAACTTCTCGACCCCGGGTTGGCCGCCTCCGAGCTGATGAAGTCCTCGATCTCGATGTTGATGGCGGTGCCGTCGACGTGCTCCACGCCGGGGAGCTTGACGTAGGGCTTCATGCGCCAGAAATCCCTCTTTGCACCACATTGGCCCTGGCCCCAATTCTTCCATATGTGTTACCATTCTCCCATGTCACGAAGCGTTTTGCCCGACCCCGTCAAGGAAGCCTGCCGCCTGATCCGGCTGGCCCGTTCCTACTGGGACGCGCACCGCAACCATGCCTGCCGCACCCACCGCGACATGGCCATGAAGCTTTACGAAAGCCTTTCCAGTGAGCAAAAGGAAAAAGTCCCCCAGGTGCTGCGGGTCTGGCTGCGCTACCGCAGCGAAAAATACTTCGGCCCGGGCCGGACGGCGCCGGGAACGGGTGGAAGAAAGAAAAAGCGCAAGCCTTGAAAATACCTTGTCACCATACCCGTGAATGATGACTATTTATGGAACTTGCGGATGAACTCTTCGACCTCTGGGATGCCGCCCTGGAATATTAAATATCCATTATAGGGCTCACGCTCGGTGATCTCGCCGGCGCTGAGGGGCGCTGGGGGTCATCACGACACGGCAACCGCCCCAGACACAATGGAGAAAAGAGGAAATTCAAAAATAAAAAAAAGCCTCGGGGTTTTGCCGGAGGCTTTTGGGTTGATGTTTCTTCGGTAAGCTAATTTCGCATTGATTATTCAAACCTAATTAATTTATTCATTCTATTCTTCGCCTTCAACGACGACGACTTCCATAAGGCGTGGAATTTGCCCGGCGGGTTTTCGTTTTCCCAGGACATCCGCATTGGCTTTTAGAGCCGCATCGACTTGTGCATCGATTTCATCGGCCGTTTTTATTTTCAGTCGAAAAATCACTATGATATTGGCTTCCACCGGTTTTACCGCGCCATCGATTATCCACGGGGTATATTTCCATTTCAAGATATTTGCGGTTGCAGCTTCAACCAGCTGCGGGTGACCGCTCAGTGCTTTTACTGCTACTGTTTTCCCGGCGTTGTCCGTCACCAGTTGCAGCACCACATTTCCTTGTATTTTCGATTGCAGGGCTTTTTCTGGGTAGACGGGTTCCGGGCGTCGGATCAATTTCGGGGATTCCACAGTCTGTGCATGCAGCTGCTGGGCTAAGGTGGGTTCTTGGGGCTCTTTTGGACTATCCGGAGCATCCGGAGGGTTTTTCTCGCCAATCACCGTAACCAATTCCATTATCCGGGGGATCCCGTTTTGGGGCTTGTATTCTTTCAACAACGAGTTATATTTCTTCATAACCGCATCGCAGTCTTTTTTAAAAGCCTCACCTGTGCTTCTGGTTTGCCTGTACATGAAAATCATGGAGAAATCCACTGTCTTTGTAATGCCATCGATTTTCCAGGGAGTATATACCCATTTTCGGACTGCGGCCAGGGTCATTGCATTAAGCAAAGGATGCCCTTTTAGCACTTGCGCATCGATCACTTTTCCTTCCAGGTCGGTTTGGCCGATCAATACGACTTCGCCCTGCAATTTTTCTTTCGCCAATACGGTGGGGTAAGTCGGTTCGACTCTATTGATAAGTTTTGGCGATTCAACTGTTTTGGAGTTATTTAAAATTGAAAAGTCCGATTCTTTTTTCCTGTTAAAGGCGACGAAATAGATTTTCTCTTCGGAATCTTTGAAACCCAATACGGCTGTTTTCTCCTCTGGGATGACGATATCAGATTCCATGAGCAATTTTTCATCCTCGCCGGTGAATATTTTGATCCCGAATCGATCCTTTTGGTCGAGCACAGGGGCCAGCCTGAAACCCAATTTCTTTCCACTCATTTCGATAGTAGTATAAATTTTTATTGCTTTGTTGTTTTTCAGTACAAGGTCATAATTGCCAATGGGTTTAACACCTTTTAGTTTGTAGATTTCTTTAAGTTTTTGGGTTTCCTTGTCTATTTCCACGAAAGAAAAGACCGTATCGTCCGAGGTTTTTTTCTGGTAATAGGAACTTACGATGACCCCGGAGCTGCTTCCGTTTTCATTGAGTCCCTGGTAGAAACGGAGTTGAACCACTATGTCGTCGGAAGCCAACAGTGTATCGGTTGATGCCCATAACGCTACTGCGACGGCAATCGAGAAATAAACAAGTTTGACAAGCACCGTACACATCATAGATTTAAAACATTTTTTCATTTGTTACCTCCATATATGTTTTTGTGTTCTTTTCGGCTAGTTTTTTTTCATTTTTCTTTCTCCAACCAAATGAATTGGGTAGCCCGATTTTCTTCTTCATAAATATAGCTTTTGGCTTCTTTTCCTGCCACTCTGGCGGAGCAAAGTATTACGTTTTTTTCAGGCGTTTCGGGGGCAGGTGGCGTATGGTTGGGGGAGAGTAAAAAAAGATATAGAAGACCTATGACCAGAAATGATGCAGCGGTTGCCAGGCCCCATTCAAATACATGCGGCCAGTTGCTTTGCCCGTGTTTTAAGACTACTATCTTTTGTGGTTTTGAGGGAAAAGCGGCAGAATCCCGTTTTTCCATAATGGCCGGTACCAAATCCGGTGTAGGGTGGTTCCATTTGAACGCTTTTTTCAATTGTTCATTTTCGGCTTCTAACGCGCGTACTATTTCACGGCATGCCGGACATGTATCGAGGTGCGTTTTGATTTCGCGCCGTTGATCCGGCCCTGCTTCATTATCTACAAATACGGCATACAGCGTTTCATCATAACACATTCCACTCATTTTTACGCCCCCTTGTTTAGGGTTTGGGTATTGCTCAATTTTTTTCTTAAATCCTTTTTGCCTCGCAGGATCAAACTTCCAACCGTATTGACCGGTATATCGAGGATTTTTCCGATTTGATCGTAGGAAAGGTTTTCCTGGTATTTCAGCATCAGTGCTGTGCGGAATTTGACCGATAGGGTTTCGAGGGCATCCGAAAGGTCTGATTCCCGGCAATCGCTTATAAAAACTTTCTCCGGGCATTGATTGTCTGTCGATAGCACTTGGTTTGAAACCTGTTGAGTAAAATAATCATTTTCTAATTTCCTCCGTCTAAATACGCTGATGGAGTGGTTGACAGCGATCCTGGATATCCAAGAGGAAAAAGTATACTGTGAATTGTAACCGGTCAAAGATCGATAGGCTTTGATAAAAACGTCCATGGCAGCATCCTCAGCATCTTGTGGGGTCCCGAGGATTTGGTAGCAAATGCGGTATATTTTCCCCTGGAAATAACGGGCTATCGGCTCGTAAGATTCTTTCTTACCTGCGAGGCATTCGCTCACCAACCCGGTTATTTCATCATTCGTCATTTTCTTTTATCCTGTTTCCCATATTATTATACGCCTGAGATTAAATTTTATTGCATGAGAATGGGGGTCGATCAGAGACGCAACGATTACATTTTTATTAGCAGCTTCTTCTCCCGACTTCCATATAATAACCTCAATAACAGTTCAGGGGAGAAGACGGATTTTACTTGTGAAATTTCCGGATAAACTCTTCGACCTCGGGGATGCCGCCCTGGAATATTAAGTATCCATTATAAGGCTCGCGCTCGGTGATCTCGCCAGCGATGGGGGTCAGCATCAATTGTTTCACTTTGTCGAGATCCGTTGTTTGGCCTAATGCCCAGGCCAGCTTGACGTAGGCCACTTCCGGGAGCATGTTCTCGGCCGGGATGATGCCCTTGGCCATCAGGTCGCGGCCGGTGTCGTAGACGAACATGTGCACGTAGCCCCAGAGCGTCTGCACGGTCATATAGATGGTCACGCCCTTTTCCGCCGCGCGCACGATGGCCGGGTAGAGCGGCTTGTTGACGTGGCCCAGCCCGGTGCCGGCGATGACGATCCCCCGGTAGCCGTGGTCGACCATGGCATCGATCATGTCGGGCTGCATGTTGGGGTAGTAATAGAGCATCCCCACCTTCTCCTCGAAGAACGGCAGGATGTCCACGTTGCGGTCGTTGCGCCGGCGCTTGTAGTCCTGGCGCAGCGGCGTGATCTTCTTGCGGTCGACCATGGCCAGGGGGATGTCGCCGATGGTGCGGAAGGTGGAGCGGTAGGAAGAATGCATCTTGCGCACGCGCGTGCCGCGGTGCAGCAGGCCGTACTCATCCGAGGTGGGGCCGAACATGCAGACCATGATCTCGGCGATGTCGGAATCGGCGGCGGTCTTGGTGGCGTGCATCAGGTTCAGGGCCGCGTCCGAAGACGGCCGGTCCGAGGAGCGCTGCGAGCCGACCATGACGATGGGCACCGGCGAATTCTGCACCATGAAGGAGAGGATGCCCGCGGTGTGGTGCATGGTGTCGGTGCCGTGGCCGATGACGATGCCGTCGGTGCCCTTGCGGATCTCCTCGCCGATGGCCTTGGCCAACCCCTTGTACTGCTCGGGGCCCATGTTCTCGCTGAACACGGCGAAGAGCTTCTCGGTTGCGAGGTTGCAGATATCGGCCAGCTCGGGGACGGCGCCGTAGAGCTCGCCGGGCGAGAAGGCGGGGATAACGGCGCCGGTGCGGTAGTCGAGGCGTGAGGCGATGGTCCCGCCCGTGCCCAGCAGCTTGACGTTCTTCTTTTCCTTGGAGAACGGGAACTGCTTTTCCGGGATCTTGTAATGGGCTTCCTTGTAGCCGAACTCCTGGATGTCCAGGACGCTCTCGACGGCGATGCCCACGTTGTAACCCGTGATCAGCTTGAGCACGATATGCGTGTCGTCGTCGTTTTCCGAGCGCGGCAGCACGATGCCCTTGAAATCGCCGCGCGTGGTCTTGACCGCGGTGTCGCTCCAGACGCGGATGTTGAATTTTTTCAGCAGCTCCAGCGCCGGCCCCTTGTAGCCCTTGAACAGGTCGCTCATGATTTTTTCCCCTTGGCCAGCTGCGCCGTGACTTCACGCATGGGCATGTTGCCCAGCGCCAGTTTCCGCAAATTGCCTACAATCCAGCGCGTGGCAGCGGCAGGGTCCTTGGATGTGCCGGTCTTCTTGAATTTTTCCTTCAGGATGGGCAGCGGGGCCAGGATCTCCTCGCGCCCTAGCCGCTTGAAGTTTACCGTGGTCAGCACCGACTCGAAATCCATGTTTGGATGCTGGAACACCACCGGCAGCATGACCTTGATGATCTCATGGTCCAGCTTCTGCTCGCGGACGAAACCGAACAGGTCGTAGAGCCGCTGGAAATTGAAACCCGCGCCGCCCTGCTGCCTGCCCATCAGATTTTTCAGGACGTGCCCCAGGACCACGGAGACAAAACGCGCTTCGACGCCGAAAGCGCTACTGATCTTTTCGAGCCAGGGAGCCAGGTTGTATTTTAGCAGGAAAGCGAAAGTGTCTTCCGGGACGCCCCAGGCCTTGAACTGGCCGAGCCGGTAGTGGATCTCGGGGGGAAGGCCGGAACGGACGCGCTCGATCAGGTCATCCTCGACCGGGATCGGGGCCGAGTCGGTGTCGGGATACATACGGTCCGGGCCGGGCAGAACCCGCTCGAAAATGGTGCGGCCGTCGGCCAGCCCTTTCCGCGTCTCGTTGGGCACGCCCTGGAAAGCCAGGCGGCAGCGCTCCTCGATGGTTTCCAGGGCGGTCTTGATGTCGTCGGCTGCAGCCCAGAACAACAGCTGGGCATCGTCTTCACCCGCTTTTAAAGTCTTGCGCAGCCAATGGCAGGCGTCCTCGCCCAGCGTCTTTTCCGGCTGCTCGCAATGGACCATGTTGGGCCTCTCCAGGCAAGCGATGACCTTCAGGCGGTCGCCGATCTCGTCGGCGAACATTTTTCCGGGCTGGGTGAAAAAGGAGAGGAGTCCCCCGAATCCCGGCAGGTTGACGGCCAGCAGGTGCAATTTCTTTTTTCGCGCGTCCCGGATGGGGGGGAAATCGCAGCCCAGGACGTCGGCTTCCACTTCTTTGGAATCAATTTTCCAATCCTTGCCGTCCCCGACGCGCCGGTGCAGTTCCTCGCGGATCTCCAGCAGCGCTTTCTGGCGGAAGGCCTCGTTGTGTACCAGCTCGGGAATCCAGGCGATATGGGCCACCCCCTTGATCTCCACGCGCGTGCCGCCCGTGATGCTGACATTGACGTCCTCGCGGGCGGCGCCGATGCCGGTGCGCACCTTGCCGGTGCTGCGCGCCAGGAAGCGGATATACTGGGCGGCTTCGGCGGCTTCGGCGGGGGTCAGCATTTCGGGGTAGGTCACGGTCTCGATCAGGGGCATGCCCAGGCGGTCGGTGGAATAGATGCGCATGTGGCCGACATCGGAAATTTCCCGGCAGGCATCTTCTTCAACGCTCAATTGGATGATCCGGATTTTTTTATGACACAGCGGGATCTCCCCTTCGATACCCAGGATGCCGGTGCGCTGAAAACCGGTGGGGATGCTGCCGTCCAGGTACTGCTTGCGCGTGATGTGGAACTCGCCGACGATGTTGCACTTGAGCAGCAGCGCCACCTCCATGGCGATCTCCAGGGCCTGGCGGTTGACCAGGAAAGGAGGCGTGTCGTCTATTTCATAGGTGCAGGTAGTCTCGTTCTTGATCCGGTAGATAACAATCTTGCGGGTCTTGAATTCCATCAGGGCCGTGCCGTCGTATTCGCCCAGCTCGGAAAGGGTCGGCCGCATGTGGCGGACGATCTCGGCGTCGTATTCCTCAAGGTTGTGGTACCTGCCGGCCGGGCAGTGGCAAAACAGCTTTTTTTCGGTCTGCAGCTGCTGGTGCACTTCCAGGCCGCATTTGAATCCCAGTCTGGCATAGGTTGCGGCCTTGGTTTCATTGCGCGGAGTATAGCCGACCCGCTTGCGGCTCTTTTCGTAGTTTTGTTGCGGCGCAAAAGGTTTCTTCATTTTTTCCTCGGCGAGCCAGGGTTTACTATATGTCCGATCCGCCTGCGTGTCAAGGTTCGCCAGGGTGATAGCGGGGGCAATTGTAGGGGTTCAATATGATCACTCTCGATCTCGTATTGAACCCCTAACTGCGATCTCATCTAATTTGCATATCCTTTTCAGAAAATTATTCCCTCCTGCCGTCTAACCACACCTTGAGGAGGCAACATGAAAAAACAAAGCGTTCTTCTTTTGATCCTGGCGGTTCTGTTTTCTGTCTGTCTGCAGGGGAAATCTCTCCCCGTTCCCGCCGGGCAGGCGCGCATCCAGCTGGCGATCCTGCTGGACACCTCGGGCAGCATGGACGGTTTGATCGACCAGGCCAAGTCACGGCTGTGGAAGATCGTTAACGAGCTGGCTACGGCCAGGAAGAACGGCCAGGCTCCACGCCTGCAGGTCGCCCTCTATGAGTACGGCCAGGACGGCATCCCGGCCGCCAGCGCCTACATGCGCCGCATCGTCCCCTTGAGCGACGACCTGGACCGCATTTCCGAGGAACTATTCAAGCTGAAGACCAACGGCGGCCAGGAGTATTGCGGCCAGGTCATCCAGAGCGCGGTGCGCGGCCTGGAGTGGAGCGGCAACAGCGGCGACCTGAAGATGATCGTCATCGCCGGCAACGAACCGTTCAGCCAGGGCGGGATAGACTACCGGGACTCGTGCCGCGAAGCCATCGCGGGCGGCATCATCGTCAATACCATTTTTTGCGGCAACTACCAGGAGGGGCTGAGGACGGATTGGAAGGCCGGGGCCGACCTGGCCGACGGCCAGTACCTGGCCATCGACGCCGACCAGACCCCGCCGCCGATCGCGGCTCCCCAGGATGGCGAGATCGCCCGCCTCAGCGGCGAAATGAACCGGACCTATATTGCCTACGGCAGGGACGGGGCCGGCGGCAAGGCGCGGCAAGAGGAGCAGGACCTGAACGCGGCAGGCGTAAGCGGCGAGGTCATGGCCCAGCGGGCGGCGGCCAAGGCTGCCCCGCAGTACAGCAACTCCGCTTGGGACCTGGTCGACGCCAAGAAAACGGGCGCAATCAAATTGGAAGAATTGGCCGAGGCCGAACTGCCGGAGGAAATGAAAAACATGTCCGCGGCTGAGCGCAACGGCTACGTGGCGGCCATGCAGAAAAAAAGGGAAGCGCTGCAGTCAACGATCGCCCGCCTGCATAAGGAACGCGAACGCTTCGTCAAGGACAAGCTGAAAAACCAGGCGGCGGCAAGCACCCTGGACGAGGCCATCATCAAGGCCCTGCGTGGCCAGGCGGCCGGAAAGAAATTCAGCTTTGACAGCTAAGCGGTTGCGGCCATGGAGAAGAAAATGAAAGGCAAAAAGCTGCTGAAGCCCGCCCTGATCTGCCTGGCCCTGGCTGTCATGTCGCTCAACGGCACGGCCCTGCTCGCCGACGGTTTCATCGTCATCCCCCGTCCGCCCCGGCCGGGTCCGGTTTCGCCCTTTCCCCTGGAAGTCGTGCGCCACGATGTCCGTGTCGAGATCACCGACCAGCTGGCCACCACCTCCGTGGACCAGGAATTCTACAACCCCAACGCCTCCCGGCTGGAGGGCTATTACCTGTTCCCCCTGCCCGCGGGTGCCGTGATCCGCGATTTCAGCATGTGGATCGACGGCCGGGAAACCCGGGCCGAGCTGCTCGACGCCGCCAAGGCCAGGAACATTTACGAAGACATCGTGCGCCGTCTGCGCGACCCGGCCCTGCTTGAATATGACGGCCGCGGGGTTTTCAAAATGAGGGTGTTTCCCATCGAGCCGCGCAGCAAAAAAAGGATAAAAATCTCCTATCATGAAGTACTGGAAAAAAACAACGGCAGCATCGCCTATCTCTACCCCCTGGGCACGGAAAAATTTTCGGCCAGGGCCATACCCGAAGTCAGCATCGTCATGAATATCCGTTCAGCGACACCGCTGGCCGGCATCCACTGCCCGACCCACCCGGCAACCATCGAGCGTCCTGGCGCCAAGAGTGCCAGGGTTGAGTATATGAGCCGCAACAGCATGCCGGACACGGACTTCAAGGTTTTCATCACTCCCGCTTCGGGCCGTTTCGGATTCTCCTTGCTGACATACCGCTCTCCCGGACAGGACGGCGTTTTTTTCTTCAGCGCCAGCCCGAACTACGCCGGCGCGGACAGCGAAGTCGCTGAAAAAGACATCACTTTTGTGGTGGACACTTCGGGCAGCATGGCCGGCCGCAGCCTGGAGCAGGCCCAGAACGCCATTTCGTATTGCCTGGGCCGGCTGAACCGCGGCGACCGCTTCAATGTCATCCGCTTTGCCACCGAGGCCGAATCCCTGTTCGCAGGGCTGACGGTCCCCTCAGGCGCGAACCTGCGCCGGGCCGAACAATTCGTCCGCCAGTGGCAGGCAGCTGGCGGCACCAACTGCGAAGAGGCGCTGCAAGAGGCGCTGGGCCAAGCCGGGGCAAGGGAGCGTCCCCGTTTGGTCATTCTGGTCACCGACGGCAAACCGACCATCGGCGCCACCGATGATGAAGCGCTGCTGCGCATCATCACCCGGGCAAAACACGGATCGTTGCGCATCTTCCCCGTGGCCATCGGCAGCGACATCAACACCCACCTGCTGGACAGGTTGGCGGAGGAAACGCGCACTTTCCGGACCTACATCGCGGCCGGCGAAAACATCGAGAGCGGCATCGCCCGCTTTTACGACAAGATCCGGTCGCCGGTTTTAAGCGACATCCGCCTGGCCTTTTCCGGCAATGTCCGCGCCAGGCAAATCTATCCCAGAGACCTGCCCGACCTGTATCGGGGTTCGGCGCTGACCGTGGTCGGCCGTTACCAGGGTTCCGGAAAGGCGGCGATCACCGTCAGCGGCCGGGTGAACAACCGGAACGAGGAGTTCACTTTTCAGGCCGATTTCCCCGCTGATGATTCCGGCCATGATTTTCTCCTGCCGCTTTGGGCGGCCCGGCGGGTGGGTTTCCTTCTCGACGAGATCCGCCTGCACGGGGAAGACAGGGAGCTGGTCGACGAAGTGACCCGCCTGGCCAGGCAATACGGCATCGTCACCCCCTACACCAGCTACCTGATCGTGGAAGATGAAAAGATCCGCCGCGACCGGGGCGACCTGGCCGAAAGCGACATGACCCTTGGCCGCGGCCTGGCCGCCAGTCCGGCTTCGGTCCAAAAGCAAAGGGAGGAGTTCGCCGGCATGAAGGACAAGTCGGGATCGGGCAGCGTGCGCGCCAGCAGTGAATTGCAGAAGCTGAACCAGGCCCAGACGGTTTCGGAGACCCGATCCGGCGGCAGCAGCTTGCCTGAATTAGGCCGGCAGTTCAAAACCGTCCAGGGCAAAGTTTACTACCAAAGCGACGGCCTTTGGACCGACGCCCGCATCCAGGAGGCGGCCAAGCTGCCGGTCACGCGCATCGCCTTCGCATCCGACGACTATTTCACCATGCTGAAAAAACAGCCGGAATTGGCGCCGGTGCTGGCCCTGGGCCGCAATGTCCGCTTCGTGGCCAGCGGCCGCGTCATCGAAATTTACGATGGGGAGCGTGCGGGAGATTGATTTAGCGGACGGTGGCGAATAAACTGAACTTGGGAGGATTTTCCAGGTGTTTTTTCACCGTGCACAGCTGGGCCGCCTGCACCACGGCGGCCCGGTATTTTTCAGGAAAAGCCGCGGGCAGGATGATCTCGATGTCGATCTGTCCGATCCGGTGTGTCCGCGGATCGAGCGCCATGGTCTGGCGCAGCTCGATCCCCGTCATGTCGATGCCGCGCTGCTGGCAGAAGGACAGGACATAGAAGCCGGCGCAGGCGCCCAGCGAGGCCAGGAAGAGTTCGAACGGCGACGGGGCGCTGTTCTCGCCGCCGGCATTCAAAGGCTGGTCGGTCTGATGGGTGAAGCCGTTGTATTCGGCGTTGACTTTTTTCCCGCCCGGAAATGTGATCTTCATATCCATGTTTTTTCTCCTTGCCTGAATCCAGCTCGCCGTGTCCGGTCAGCCGGACATTCACATGCTGATGCCGGCGGCAGCGATCATCATGATAACCTCCATATAGGCTTCCTGACCCTGTTTGACCAGGTTGCCTTCGCCGTCGTAAATGCGGAAATTGGGAACCGAGCCCAGCTCGTACTGGCGGGCCAGGGGTGAAAAAAAGTCGATGCCCTTGACCCCCTTGCGGTTGATATCGACCGGGAGTATGGCCAGATCCGGCCTTTTGCTGCCCAGCTTTTGCAGCAGCGGCGAGATCTTCCGGCAGGGCGGACAAAAGTCGCTGTAAAAATCGACGACATTGGTTTTTCCTTTTTGCAAATAGGCCTCGATGGCCAGTTCCGCTCCTGGATTGTGGGCATTGATGGCATGGCTTTTATTCTTTTGGGCAAAATACAAATAGGCCAGTATGGCCAGCAGAACCAGGGGCACCAGCATCCAGAGCCTGAAGAAAGAGGGATTGTCGCGCCGCAACTGGACTCCCTGATCATGTTCGGCGTAGGGATCCTTTTTTTTGAGAATGGAACCGCAATTTATGCACTTGAATCCCTGATCGGGCGTGAATTGATGACAGTTCGGGCAAATCATGGCCACCTCCTGGATGGCTTATATTAGCCGAAGCCGCCGCACAAAGCAAATCATCGCCCCGGGCTGCGGCCAATGGACACCTTCAGTTGCAGGCTGCTGCCGCATGTGCTAGCATTCCTTAAGGATAAATTTTGGAGGTCGTCATGAAAGCAACGATCCTGGTTTTATTTTTGCTGGCTTGCTCACTGTCCGGACAGGCCTCGGACAATGTCGATTTCGCTGCCTTTTTCGAGAATCGGACCCTGCGCGTGGACATGTTCCACGCCGGCGACGCCAAGGAAGAAACGTTCATGATTGACCGGATTTTCCAGCAAGGCCCCTGGGCCGGCAACCCGCGCCGCACCATCGATCCCTTCGCCCTGGGCCGCTACCAGCTGCGGATAAGCGATGCCGCTTCCGGCACCCTGATCTACAGCAAGGGCTTCGACAGTTATTTCGGCGAATACAAGACCACCGATCCGGGTCAGAACGGGATCGGCAAAACGTTTTCCGAAACACTGCTCCTGCCTTATCCCAAAAACAAGATCCGCCTGGAGATCCTGCTGCGCGACCGGCAAAACCTCCCCCAGCTCCTGTTCGGCCGGGAGATCGATCCCGCCGACCAGTTCATCGTCAAGGAGAAGCTCTCCGGCGACGTGCAGGTGATCGAACAGGTCAAGAACGGCGCTCCGGCCGACAGGGTTGACCTGGCAATCGTTGGTGAAGGTTATACCGCGGCCGAGCAGGAAAAATTCAAGCGCGACCTGGCACGCTTCAGTGAGCTCATTACCAGCCAGGAACCCTACAAGACCTACAGGGACCGTTTCAATATCACCGGCCTGTTCAAGCCTTCAGCGGAAAGCGGCTGCGACGAGCCCAGCTTCGGTCAATTCAAGAACACGGTCCTGGGAGCCCAATTCGATTCCTTCGGCTCGGAGCGTTACCTGCTGACCGACGACAACCGCGCCCTGCGCGACATCGCCGCCCACGTCCCCTACGACGCCTTGCTGATCATGGTCAACCAGACGCGCTACGGCGGCGGCGGCATCTACAACCTCTACTGCACCTTCACCAGCGACGACCAGTGGCAGCAGTATCTATGCATGCATGAGTTCGGCCATTCGTTCAGCGGCCTGGCCGACGAATATTACACCTCGGCCGTGGCCTACAACGAGTTCTACCCGGTCGGAGTCGAGCCGCTCGAGCCCAACGTCACCGCCCTGCTCGACCCCAAAAACCTGAAATGGAAGGAACTGGTGACAAAGAAGACCGCCGTGCCCACCCTGTGGGAAAAAGCGGCATATGAAGAAATGGAAAGGGTTTACCAAAAAAAACGCCAGGAGACGAACGAAAGGATCGCTGCCCTGAAGCGCGCCAACGCCCCCAAGGCGGAAATCGACGCCCTGCAAGCACAGAGCGATGAGATGTCGCGCCTGAACGGCCTGGAAGTGAACGCTTTTTTCAAAAAGAGCCGTTTCCAGGGCAAGGTCGGAGCCTTCGAGGGCGCCGGCTACGCGGCCAAGGGGTTGTTCCGGCCCATGCTCGACTGCCTGATGTTCAGCCGCGGCCTCAAGCCGTTGTGCAAGGTCTGCGAACAGGCGGTCATCCGCGTCATCCAGTATTACTGCGAGTGAGCAAAAGGAATTTTTCCCCGCCGGGGCTTCGCTGATGGACACCCGTTTTCATGCCATTGGCTGAAAATCCTGTCAAGATCGGAGCCATTGCACCGAGCAAAATCTGAATAATAAACAGCACGGCATCATTTCCAAATAAAACCTTGCTCAGATTATTTTCCTTGTCAGCTTCAACTCCCGGATAAATTCCAGTTCATTTTTTTCTAATAAATATTAAAAAAAGTGAATAAACGCTTCCGAAAAGTGTTGGAATTAATATTCAAGCACCAAATTTAATGGATACGAGAAAATTCACCGTGGAACAGGCCACAGCAAAAAGGAGGTGATCTTGATGAAAAAAATCTTAATTTCATTCACAGTCCTTCTTTCATTATCCCTTTTTGGAACGGGATTCAAGAATTACGAGATCGGCCCCCGCGCCACGGCCCTGGCCGGCGCTTTTGTGGCTGGTTTTCACGACCCTACTTCCATTTTTTACAATCCCGCCGCGATCACCCGGCTCGAAGGAACCCAGCTGCAACTGGGAAGCTCTTATACTTCGCGATCCTACTCTTTTTCCACAACAGATTTTGACGGTTTGGCGTTCGATTCCAAAAAGGCGTCATTTTTGCTGCCCGAATTCGCCCTCACGCACAAATTCAATAAATTCCTCTGGGCCGGATTGGGAGTGCACACTTCTTCCCGGCACGAGCTCAGTTGGCCAACCGACCGGTTCAATCCCCTGGTTTATGACGCCAGGCAGCTTTATTTCAAAACCCAGACCTTCACCCCCGCTATCGCACTCAAGATCAGCGATCGTATTTCCATCGGCGCGAGCATGGGCATCAATTTCTCATCGGGAGAGTTTGTCCGTCATTTCAATCATGACATGTTGCTCGTCCAGCTCACCAACGGCCTGATTCAGGATGCGCAGGACTTCATCCTGTCCCTGAAGGATTGTCGATCAACGTTTCTCTCGTTTGGGTTTGGTGCAAGCTGGAAGATGAGTTCCAAGCTTGATTTTGGATTTTCGGTCGAAGGAAGCTTCGGAGGAGTTTACTCGGCGGGTAGGGTCATCGTGCGCGAATCCGATACCCCCTTCGCAGAGTGGAACCATGCGCTTGACTTGGTCTTCATTGACTCGCCCGAGCAAAAAGCCGAGGCCCGGATCCGTGACATCGCAACCGTCAAGTTGGGTCTGGCCTGGAAGCCGAGTCAACGCCTCATGCTTGAGGCAGACGCCTACCTGCCATTCTGGATGATGTTCGATACAGTATCGATTCAGTTTGAGAGGCCCATGCTCATCGAATCTTTTTTCCGTTGGCGGGAGGTGGAGGGCGATTTCTCCTGGAAAAATCCGGTTTCATTGCGGATCGGAGCTGAATATGAAGCGTCCGAAAAAATATGCATACGGATGGGGGTGTTTTTAGAGCCCAGTCCGGTGCAAGACGAGCAGTTTTCGGCCACATTCCCGTTTACCGACCAGTGGGGGCTTTCGGCGGGATTGGGCTGGCGCAGCAAGAGAATGAGCGTTTCCGTCGCTTACCGCTACCTGAATGTTTCCGCTCGAAATGTTATAAACGGAAATGAAGACTTGGAACTGAACGGCCTGACCGCGATGAGCTTTGCCTCCCGCAGCGAGCATCTCTTCGCGATCGGATTCAACTGTCATCTCTAAGGAGGATGAGCATGCGTCTTCAAAAAAAGGCCCTAATCAGTTTGTGCCTGTCTTTTATTTTGAGCAGCTTTCTTTTTCCTCAAGAGGAGAAAGCCAGAAGAATTCATCTTTCGGCAACGGAGCTTTTCGATTCCGCGGAGTTCAGGGGAAGGCTGATTCCCGCCGAGATATTCTTCCAGCGCCAGTTTCTGCCGCCGGCTTCCTGGGAGCAGGTCAGCGAGCTGCTGGCACTGGCAGCAGAAGCAGAACTGCCCGCCGAGCTCGACTACCGGCAATTGGGCTGTATCAGCCCCGTGAAAGATCAGGGACAGGAGGCTTGCTGGATCTTCAGCGCCATCGGTACGGTGGAATCAGCGATCATGAAACGCAACGGGGGCCAGGTGGTGGATGTTTCCGAAGAAGAGATCAGTTCCTGCCATCCCTTGAGTAAAGCTGCCGCTATGGAGCATTATGCCTTCTCCTATATTATGCGCAATGGCATCGCCAGCGAGGCCAATTATCCCTGGAATCCGGATGATTCTGTTTGTCATCATCCGGCCCAGGCGGACTATTTTATAAACGATTACTCCATTCTGAATGTCAGTTTTCTGCCGCTGGCAGATCGAGTGCGCGCGCTGAAAACTATCCTTTTAAAGAACGGACCTGTCAGCACGGGATTCACGGTCTACAAGGATTTCGACCAGGTCATCGGCGGCGGAGTTTATGTCTGGACCGGGGAACAAGATATCTGGGGCGGTCACGCCGTGATGCTTATCGGTTGGAAGGATGATGCCACTGTTGTCAACGGCGGTTACTGGATTTGCAAAAACTCGTGGGGGGACAAGTGGGGCGAGAACGGTTTTTTCAGGATCGCCTACGGCCAGGCCGGCATTGACGAGATCATTGAATACGTTTCTTATGACCCGCTTGATCCCGCCCCGATCTTCCGCATCAAGGAGGGGACCTACTATCTCCAGGCCGGCCATAGCATCAGCCTAGAAATAAACGCACGCTCCAACCGCGGGGCCGAGATCCATTACTGCGCAGAAAACCTGCCCCCGGGAGCAACCTACGACGCGGAGAACGGAAATTTCTCCTGGATGCCCGCGAGCGGTCAGCTCGGCTCTTTTGCCATAAGGTTTTCTGCAAACGATGGTCTATATACCACGAATAAGGAATTTGCCTTCATTATTTCAGACTATTTCCAGGACATTAATTAGTCTAAGGCCGGAAAGCGCATGGATTTCAAAAACAAGCCCTGTCTGACTGTCACTACAGAAAAAAGCCGACCCCGGCTTTCAAGACAAATCCCGAAAGGTCAAGCATAAAGTTACCCTTGGAAACAAAATCATTCCCCTCCGGCCAATAGTTATCGGGCCGCTCCGTGACCAGCGTTCCCCATTCCGTATGGATCCGCTCCTCTTTCACCTGCCAGACGCCCTCCCAGTTCGACTCAATGCCATTGCGATTGTCCCGGCTTTTTCCGCTGATCCTGGAAACTTTCTGATAGGCGTAACCGGCATCAATAAAGAGCGAAGCTTTCCGTGAAAGCCGGTAATTCAAACGCCCCGCCCATTCCAGGGAAACCCCCGTGCCGCCTCCCTTCTGCTCCAGGCTCAGTTGATCCGTCATGGCCGGCAACTCGTTCCAAATGCCGTTGATATGATAAAAGACCTTCCATTCATAGTTCCTGGCATAGCTGTATTCACAACGGGCAAAAAGCGGGCCGCCGGAGAGATAGGTCTCAACCTCCAGTTTCCCGCCGATGGGAATCCGATAGTGTAGTCCCAAGGAGGGGACCATGCCGGAAACAGAAGCCGAAAATGGATCGTAAAGCAACGTTTCCTGGTCCCTTTTGTCAGAATAGTGAGTCCTGAGATACACCGTTTCCTGAAGGCGGGTTCTGCCGCCTGAAAGATAAGTCAATCCCAAAGAGAGTCCGAATCGACGGGAAACATCATATTTCAGCCGCGCCCCGAAAGGAAAGACTCCTTTAACGGACCCCAACTTGCCGTTCTGCGTTTTATCCCAGCTCTCAATGTGGGTAATGGAGAGTGCGCTGAGATTCTTCAGATAATTAAAATAGTCGTCATAGAAAAATTGATCGAGCGCCTTCAGGTAATTCACGTTCTGGTTGAAGTCTGCGGGAGAGACAAGGGAGAATCCGGAAAAGATTTCCAGCCTCAGTTTTCCCCGGGAATCTGTCGCTTGCTCGGCAGCCGTTAAAAAACAGGAGGAGAAAAGAAAGATCAGGCCCGACAAAAGGATAATGCCAATTCTATTTTTCATCGGCCCCTCACCTGGAAAGGACAAGACCATTGTCATTCAGCCAGTTAAAGACATCGTTGTAGAGTTTTTGCGGCTCCGTTAAAGAAACGGCGTGGCAGCTTTTGCTGTAATAGGGAAAGAATATGGGGCGCCGCTGCAAGCCGGGAAAGTCCGCAAAGGCGCCGGGCCGGTATTGCACGGTAATGGTGGAGTTATGTTTCAGCCCGTTGGAGTTCGAGACGGATAGCACAAGGTCGGTGTGACTAGCCAGGCTGGGGGGGATGGCCGGCGGGTAGATCACCAGGTCCCAGGCGGCATTGGTGATGAACGTGTTGACCGAAGCCAGGTTTTTCAAGAACATTTTCCCGAAACGATTGGCGGTATAGTGCACTTCAAATCCGCGCAGCAATGCGATGTTCCAATAGTGAAAAGCGGTATTGGCGTCTCCGTTGGAGGAAATATAGTAGCTGTCCCAAGGATTGAGCGCGCCGAACACCCGGGAAAGGTCCCCAAAATTCTGGAGCTCCGCATGGCGGTCGGATTCCATCAGGAACTTGTCCATAAAGAGATAATCGCTGACCTTGCCGAAGGAATTGCGATTTCCGGAAGCGTGATTCCCGGCAAGATCACTGTTTCCATTTCTCCAAGAAGAAGCTCGCGTAAGATTGAAGCCACGGGTGGCCTCGATACCCGTAAAAGAATCAACTGAACTGTCCTCGTCCTCGCCGTCGGTCCAGATCTTGCGGTAGGCATGGGTTCGCTGCGAGGCATACATCCCCGGAACGTTCCGGATGTCGCTGCCTGTCACCAGGGAGATGTTTTGGGAGAAACGCAGCAGGTTGGCGGCATTGCTGAAAAAGCCGTTCAGCCAGCCCCAGGGCTTTTTATAAATATAATAGTCCCGGTTGGCGACATAGCGCACAAAATAAAGCGGATCCTGGGAAGGATCATAAGGGATTCCCACTTCCTCCGCGATTTGATAGATCACCGATCCCGGTTCTTTGAACATGGCGTCGCTGATGGAGTTCTGATATCCCATGCTGACGCAGGGCTCAATCAGGATCTGGTGGCCGAATTGGCGAGCGATCACCTCGTGCGGAACCGCCCGGCCATCATACTCCGGAAAGACGGCGTTGAAATGCCCCTGGATCTCATCCGCCAGGGCCGGATCCTGATACATCTCCTTGCCATTGCCAAAATCCAAGTAATTCTGGATCAGATAGAGGATGTTGGTGGCACGCGCTCCGCCGTAGCTTTCACCCACGATGACTACAGGATTCTTCCTGAGCCCCGGATGCGCGGCCAGAAAACGAAGGATGGCTCGCGTAAAATCCGCGCCGTCAAAAAAGGGGTTGAAATTCTGGGCATTGAACTCCAGGAAGCGGGTGGCAAATTGATCGGAGTTGTTTTTGATATTATATGAAAATCCCGAGGCTCTGGCGTCGATATAGAGCAGATGGCCCATCTGGGTCCAGGAGTAGGGATTGGCGATATAGTGGTCGCCGCCTCCGTCCTCCATGCCGTTATCAAGCGTATAATGCCCGGTATACATGCTCATCAGGCCGCAGGAGGTGGCGCTGCCGGGCCCGCCGTTGAAAAACACGAAGACCGGAGTCCGGTCCGTATGCCGATCCGCCTTTAGAAAGCCATACCAGATCCGGGCTTGCGAGGACTCCAATTCCAGCATCGTTTGATAATTTCCATAAGCGAAAGTGAAGCGGATGGGCTCAATATTGATAAAATCACTCTCATCGGCTGTTTGTCCCCAGACAAAAGGGCACCAGAAGAGCAAACAAATGAACGATAAAAGAATGCCATGTCTTTTCATAAATTCTCCTTGCACTATATTAAACACCGGGATGCAAAATAATTCCCTAAGAATTTTTTATTAATTCTTCCAATCATAGGATGTTTATCTAGCCTTTCGGCCGCGGTTCATCTCCAGCAAGATTAGATGATATTTCTATCTCGGGAAACTTTGCCGCTTCGGCCAGCAGATTCATCTCTTTTTTATTTTTTAGGTATTTTTCAAAAAAAGAAAGAACCAATACATTGGTTATATCCAGAGCCCTTTTCCCATCAATTGTTCCCAGCATGAATTGTATCATCGGGTAAGGAAACAAAGCATGATCGGTAAAATTGTAGTGATCGGCATTTTTTATCGCAAAAGCATAGCAGTCTTTAGTCGATTTATCCGAGAACAACGGACCGCAGCCCGCGAACCTTTTGCCACTGAGAAACATGAAGGGGACATTCATTTTCTCCTCCAATAGGGAGCCGTACATTCCCCCGTCCAAGCTTATGCCGGCTTTGACTCTCCGGTCATGCAGGCAAATTTCGGATGTTACGACTCCGCCCAATGACATTCCCAACGCGCCGATTCTATCTATATCCATCTTACCTTTTAGTATTCCGTTACTCTCATTGATGCCTTTGATCTGGTCCAAAAAGAAAGACAGGTCTTCGGTCCAATATTTCGGGCTTGCAAATAACGTCGGCATGGCCTCACCGGTTTCGCGAAAAACCTTCATGCGCTCATCGTTATTGGTGGCGCCGTACAGTTTCATGAGCAATGCCATTGCTTTCGGGCTTTGCTGCTCACCCATAATTTTTTGAAAGCGCAGACTGCCGAATTCAATATGGGAGATCTTGCCGTCAGGGTATTCCGAGTATTTGCACTCATAAGGGTGGGCGATGCTGAAAACAATGTACCCATGACTTGCCAGTTCTTCCATTAAAATCGTGTTTTGCGAATTCTGCTCGCCCCAGCCATGGGAGAACAACAGGATCGGATATTTTTCCAAATCGCTTGAAACCGTCATGTTCAATGACGAATTTGTCATAAGGTCTTTCATGTTTTCAGGCAATATCATATATTTAATGGCGAAGTTCATGTTTCGCAAATACGGCTCCGGCTTTGGTTTTTCATCCGCGGGATACCAGGCTTTTACGGTTATCTCCCTTTTGCTTTTTTGATCGTTATCAAACAATTCAACGCGCTTTTCATCGGTAAAACTGAGATAGGTGACACCGACAAAGTATTTACCGGTCGGTTTTGGCAAAGAATTCGTTTGCCCGAAAACGTGACCAAAAACCAAAGTGACTGCCAGGGCCGCGACCCATTTCAATTTTATCATTCTTTTTCTCCTCACTTTTTATATCCCTAAGATTCCTTGACCTTTACTGGTTTGGGAAGGGAGATATTCTTCTCCTTGAGAAGCCGGCTCCACTCCCTTTCACTTTCAGGGCTCTCGGAATCGGAGACGCCCGAGATCTCGGCAAACATCAGGCTGTTGCCCATGTTTTTTAAAAGACGGACGATATTGTGGTTCGAGACATCATCCACCCGCCCGGCGGCCACGGCCGCCGCCAGGCCCATGGTAAAATAGCCGATGCTGTCATAAAGGCGCTCACGACCCGTGTCATCCAGGTGGCCGAACTGGGCGTTGCTCTTCATCCAGGAGAGGATCGTGGTGTTGACATCCTCGATCACATCCTGGAATTCATGGCGTTTCTGGAAAAGCGCCTGGAAAAAGTGGGGTTCGTCACGGGCGAATAAGACGATCCCGGCGCCGATGTTTAAAAAAGGAAGCTCCGAATAGGATCTGGAAGTATAGTCCTGAAGAAGACCGCGGATTCTAATGAGGATTTCACGAAAGAGCTTTTCCATGGAGCCGAAGGCGCTGTATACCGGCGCCACAGACGCCCCCAGGCGGCCGGCAACGCTGCGGGCCGTCAGGGCATCCCAACCCTGTTTCCGGACCACTTCCAGCGAGGCCATAAGCACCGCTTCAGTGTTAAATGTGACTGCTTTTGGAGACATAATGGTTTATCCTTTAATTAATAACATTCATTATATAACATTCGTTATACACAAAGTCAAGTAATTTCTTTTTTTTTCAAATGGATTCCCTTGGTAAGGGATTTGAAAAAGCCTGCAGGAAGATCGATTTTATCTATAAACTTCTTCCATCCTCGATTGAGGAAAAAATCAAGATAAAAATCCGCCAGGAATCCGGGGGCCCGGCAAGCAAGTGAAGGGAACTATTTCTCGGCCAGGAGCTGCCTGATCCTGGCGGTGATGGCGGCCTCGTCGCCCGAGCCGACCTTGATGTCGTAGACGTTGCCGGCCTTGTCGATAAAGACCATGGTCGGTATGCCGCTGACGCCGTATTTTTCGAACACCTCGCCCTTGTCGGCGATGGCGATCGGATATTTCAGGGCATTGCGCTCGACGAATCCCCTGATCAGCGCCCGCTCCTCTTCCGCTTCGACCTTGCCCTTGTTCTGCATGTCGTCACGATAGCTCCCATATAACTTAGTAAAGCCGATCACCACCAGCCCCTTGTCCTTGAGTTCATTGAAATCCTTGGCCAGGGTGGGGATGACCTTGCGGCAGGGAGGGCACCAGGGGGCCCAGAAATCGATGATTACCACCTTGCCCTTCAGGCCGCCCATGGAGAGCGGCTCTGAATTCAGCCATTTTTCGGCGGCAATGGCCGGCGCGGGCCGGCCGATGAACTCCAGCTGCTTGAGCGCCGACTGCAGCGCTTTGATCCCGCGCTCGTCTCCGATCGTTTTCAGGCCATCATCGAGAATTTTTTTCGCCGCCGCGACATTTCGCTTTTTCATCTCGATAGCGGCCAGGGTCGTTACCAGGTAGGCGCGATACTCGGAGAATTTTTTCGGCAGGTCGCTGGCGGCCAGGAGCTTGCGGCTGTATTCCTTCCTCACCGCTTCGTCCGGCGCCTCAAAAGCCAGGGAGAGGGCGACCTCGAAGAACTCAGGGGTGCGCTGCAGCTTGGCCTCGGCCTGCTTGAACAGGGGAACCGCCAGGGCCATTTTTTCTGTTTCGCTGAGGAGCTTCGCCTTGAACAGCCGGGCTTCGTTCTGCAGCGGGCTCTTTTTTCCGATCAGCATGTCCAGTTTGCTGTCGGCTTCCGGGTATTTTTTCAAATCGATCAGGATGCGGGCCCGCAGCAGTTCGACCGGATCACCGACCGGGTCGGCTGCGTGCTTGGCCAAAAGCGCCTCCAGGCCGCTCTTCAATTCGGCCATGAACTTCTCGTACGCCTCGCGGCTGCTGATGCCGGCCATTTTTTGCTCGGCGTCCGCCTGCAAGGATTCATATTCGCTCAAAAAATTGCTTTCCCCGGCAGCGCCCAGGCCGGCGCCCGCTACGCACAACAGGGACAGAAACACGATCGACAAAACTGTTCGCTTCATGAAAGACCTCCTCGGCGATTATTCCGATCCATCATTCCAGACGGCTGTCTGGCTGCTGGGCCAACTTGACCAGGATCACTATCTTTTTTTCGCGGACCTCAACCCGGCCGAAATAATTCTGGAAATCCTTGAACACAAAAAAATCGGCACCCGCTCCCAGGACTTGAAGATAGGGATCCAGATTGCGGCGCAGGTTGGCAAAAGCGGCGCGAGCCGGAGCCGCATCGGCATAAGGGACCGCGATCATCGTGTAACTCTGTCCCGAAGCTTCGTGGTATTCCGCGGCCGCGGCGAATATTTTTCCTCCCAGCAGCAAAATGTCCCCTTGGCCCAGGGTGTAAACCGACTGCAAGGAATAGGGGCCGCGCAGAAGCAGAGCCGTTCCCGGCACCTGGTTTTCAGCGGGCAGGATATCGAGCTCAGTCACAGCCTCTCCCGGGGGAATGGCCGCAGCAACCTGCTTTGCCAGGGCCGTCATCACCGGCAGCAGGTCCTCGCGGCCGCTGAAATTATTGACAAAAATAAAATAATTGCCCCGCAGCAAGGCGATCTGAAAGCGGTCGCCGCTGTGCCGCGCCGTGATCCCCGGCAGCGGCGTTTCTTTGCTGCATTTAAGCAGGTAGATGCCCAGGGCCGCGGCCTCATTTTCCATGCAATAAGCTTCCACCGTGATCTCGGAGCCGGAACCGGCATATTTTTGCAATTGCAAATCAGTGAACCCCATCTCCAGGAAAAGCTCCGCCCCGCCGTCGATGACATTGTACAGGGCGGTGGGCGCATAGATCTCCACCGGGCCGGAGCGGTTCCAGCCGGGGAAAAAGCCGTCGGCCGGGAATTCCATGGCGGCCAGCGGCAAGGCCAGTGCGGCCAGCAGGTTGCAAAGCGGCTGGATCCTCAAGCGGCTCTCACACCTGGGTGAAGGCGATCTTGGCCGGATCGGCTATGCCCAGGCCCAGGCGCTGGGCATAGCGCAGGTATTCGGTATACATGGGGTGCTCATTGACCTTGACGCTCATCTCCTTGCGCTTCTGCACGATCAGGTTGTGGCAGGTCATGTCCAGGGCGAAGGGATCGGTGGCGAAGTACAGGGAATTCAGGAACCAGGTGGCCTGGGCCAGCGGGCCCGGGCCGCCGTCGTACTGGGCGCGCAGGCCGTCGGTGACGTTCAGCACCAGCTTGTCGCGCACGGCCGGAAAAGCCAGCACCTCGGTGCAGACGTCGAAAAATATGGGCTTGTGCAGGCGGTTGGTGTTGCAGACGGCCGCATAGCCGAGGTTCTTGGTGGCCATGGAAACGCCGTTGCCCGTGTTCTTGAATACCGGGATATTGATCATCTTGGTCAGGGTCTGGGTCAGCAGCTTGCCGAAATAGGAGTACTTGCCGTTGAACACGTGCTGGTTGAGGTAGGGCTTGTCCTGGGGAGCCTCGACATCGGCAAAATAGTAGGCATCCAGGTCGAAGTTCTTTTCGCTGACGTGACGGCCGTCCTTGCCCAGCCAGCGGCTGTCGTCCTGGCTTTTGCCTTCGGCGGCCGCCTCGTCCATGGTCTGCAGGCCGTGGATGCCGATGCCCGGGTAGCGCGCCGCCGTGAAGCCGGCGTCGGTCAGCATGTAATCGAAACGGTCCCAGATGATAATGTTCCGGGCCGGGATGCCGCCCCGGCGCAGCCAGGCGATCACGGCGTCGACCACTTCCAGCCTGGTGGCGATAAGGCCGGCGCCGACCGGGTTGACCTTGATGCCCACCACATCCTTTTTATCAAAAAACAGCTTGAAGCTCTTTTCCAGCGGCTGGCCGGTCAGGGACTGGATCCCTTTTTCGAACATGGAGGCCACGACTTTGCCGTCCACCCCTTTTTCATTCATGGCCCGCTCGTCCTTGACGGCCACCACTTTGCCGGGAAAGAGCCCGGGCAGGGAATATTTCGTGCGCGGCACGGCCATGGCCTCGTCGATGTTGGTCTTGGGTTTGGCGGGGGGTTCGGCCTTGGCTGTTTCCTGCCCGAAAACAGGCGGCCGGCCCAGCAGCAATCCCGCCCCCAGCAGCGAGCCGCCGCCGATCTTTAAAAAATCGCGGCGCTCGAGCTTGGACTCCAACTCGATCGACCGATACCCTTTCTTCTTCATCAGCCACCTCCGTGTCGCGGAAATATCCGTTGATTATAACCTTCCCGCAAATTTGTACAAGGTACTTTTACGCCGGCCGGCTCCGGATAGTTTTCCGCATCAGCAGGCGTAGCAGTAGAGACAGCCGTGGCCACAGGTGCCATAGGAGCCGATGTCCACGCTCTGCCGGCAAAGACACAATTTTCTTTGCGACGGGTCCTTGCGGTAGGAAAGGTCCAGGCCGAAAAGTTCGTTCAGCAACTTTTCATCGATGCATCGGCCGGGATTTACACCGACTGCCAGGGCCGCCTCGGCGCAGCTTTGAATTTCCAGCCCGGCGCGGGCGGCCATGGCAGCGAAGCGCTCCAGCAGGTCCAGCTGCTGTTCCGGGCTGCCGGCGGCCGTTTCAGCGTCGATCCCCGCTTTCTGCAGCCGACGATTGACCTTGGGATAGGGGTCGAAGAAACTGACGATGACCCGCGCCGTGAACGGGGCCAGCAGGCCGGCCAGCCTGGAAAAGTTGGCGACATGAAAATCGAAATGGGTCGGCTCCGAGAAGAGCACCGGGTCGTAGCGCCAGATGACGCGCCGGCGGCCGATGCGCCCGGCCAACTTCTGGAAAAAAGCGACCGTTTCTTCGATTCGTGGAACGGCCGGCTCCAGGAGGCGCGGATACCCCGTGGCCGTGATCAGGAAATAATACGGGTAGCCACCGCGCTCGATTTCGCCTAAAAATCCCAAGAACGGCCGCGGGTCGCGGCTCCAAAATACAAAGGCATCGACATCCTGCTTTTTCAGGCTGACCCGCCTTTCCTGCGCCGGACGGAATGGATTCCCGACCACGACCTGGCCGCGACGCAACTGCTCCATGAACCAGCCGCCGCAAAAAGCCGGGATATCGCTGCGCCGCGAAACACTGACGATCATAGCTGGCCGCCTCTTCGTGGCGGCGGACCGTCAGCGGTCATTCAATTGGAGCAATTCAGGGTTTTGCGGGAATTTCTGCCGGGCCAGGGTCAAGACTTTTTGGAATTTCTCCCTCTCCTTTTCCGCTTGATAGATCTTGAGTTGCAGCAGGTAGTTGTCCAGACTTTCCTCAAGGAACAAAGCGCTCTGGGCATACATTTCCGCCTGGGCATACTGCTTTTTTTGCATGAACAGCAGCGCCAGCAGGTGGTGGTTTTCGGACTGGAAGGGGTTGCCCTCCATGGCCTCCTCAACCTTTTGCATGGCCGCGTCAGAATCACTTTCCAAAAATGAATTCCGGGCCTCAATGTAGAACAGGTTGCCGGGCACGGTCGCTTCGGCAGCCGAACTGACCTGGAAGGGATTCATGAGCCGGGGGTCGACGGTAAGGACTTTTTCTTCCGGAAGGGTGAATTGGACATAATTTCGGAAGGCCTGGCTGAGCGCGTCCCGGTTCTCGGCCGCGGCCAGAAAAAAAGCAAATAATTTCAGCAATTTTTCATCGTCGGGGAATCGCTGCAGGGCGCGAGGCAATTCCTGCCGGGCCAATCCGCTTCTGTTCATAGTCTGAAGCAGGAGGATCAGGTTGTAATAAATTTCCGGGTCTTTTTTTAGATACAGGGCATAGCGCAGGCACTTTTCAGCCGTGGGGAAATCGCCTTTGCCTAGGTAAATGACACCCAGGTTGTTGTGGGTCGCGACCACGTAAGCGTTTCGCTGCTGAAGCTTGATGAAGCGGTTCAAAGCCATGTCGGCATCGCCGCTGAAAAAATCGCGCAATGCCAGCAGGAAATCCTTTCTATCCTTGAAGTGCCGGGTGTCGGGTACCCGGTCCAAATAGGATCCGCATTGGCCCAGATCCCGCTTTTCCAGAAATATTTCAGCCAATGCGAAATTGACAAAATCAGAGCGGCTGTCATTTCCGGAAACGGGGAGCAGCAGCTCCAGTTTTTTGTCGGCATCGCCCAGCAGCAGGCTTTTGATGAATTTTTCATATTCGGGCAAAGACAGGTTCAACTGCGGCAAAACAGTTTCCTGCTGCCCGCCGGCAAGGGCTTTGACGACGGATCGGAGCGCTTCCGCCTGGATCCGGTAAATGTCATGCAAATATCCCTTGGCAAAAGGCAGGTGCTTTTGCGCCTGCTCCTTGATATCGATCAAAAAAAGCTGGATCTGAATTGATGAGGATTTCTTGTCACTGTATAAAATTTTTCCCCACAGCAGCCGGTCCGCTTGGCTCTCCCGGGCCAGGGCTATGGCCGTGGCCTTGGTGATGGCGAAGGGAAAACGGATCAGGTTGCGGTTCAAAATAAGCTGGACTTCTTCCTCATCGCTTACGGGCAAGCCGTTCTGGCTGAGGCCGGCGATCAGATAAAAGGAAACCGCTTTGCCCAGCCACTGGAACGATGCATGATTATGGGTATCCACGGCCAGCGGCAGAACCAAAGTCTTGCCTGCGAGGCCTCCCGCTAAAAACAGCAATAGAAAAAAAGAAATTGCTTTTTTCATTTCATTTTTGATACACGAATTTCAAAAGGTCGCGCAAAAAAAACGCGCCGTCGAATTCGGCCAGGCCCGCGCCCTGCAGCCTGAAAGCAAAAGCGTATCGGGGTTTCTCGACAGGAAAAAATCCGATGATGACCGCGTCAAGCCCCTGACGGGAACTGCCGGTGGTCCCGGTTTTGATGGCCAGCCCGACCGATTCGCTGTGGGCCCGGTGCCCGGTGCCGTTTTCATTTTCCACCACTTCCACCATGGCTTTCTTGACGCGCATGAAATTCAGATCATCGGCCAGGACCCTGACCGGCCGGACGGAATGGTGGTAAAATCCAAGGCCGAGAATATTTTTGACATCGTCAACAAGGTAGGGCGGAAAAAGCTGGCCGCTTTGCGAAAAAATTGCCGCCAGAACCGCGGCGTGAACCGTGGTCGCACGAATTTCCTCCAGGCCCAAGGCCAGTTTGGCCAGCCGGGAATCATCGCCCAGCTTGCGGTCGAAGCGGCCGGTATGGAATTGGATGAACCCATCCGTGAATGGCGGGCCATTGAAATAAAAGCGCTGCAGCAGATTGGCCAAGCGCGTGAACCCGACTCGCAATGCCATGCGGACGAAACTGAAATTGCACGACTGGGCAAGGGCTTGGCCGTAATCGCGCACCGGACCATGTTCAATCCTGTCGGAAAAAATCCTGCCGCCCAGGGTGATCTGTCCCGGGCAAACCAGGGGAAATAATCCGCTTTCGGCCTGGCGCAAATAGGCCAGCAGGGAAATGATCTTGATTATGGAACCGGGCTCGAACAGCTCCGCCAGGGCGGCGTTGGGGGCCGCATAAGATCTCGGTTTGGAATAGGCAACGGCAATGCTGTTTTCCGGCAGATCCAGAAGCACCAGGGTGCCGAAATAATCCTTGAACAAAAGATCGACTTTTTTTTGCAGCCCTGAATCCAGGGTCAGACGGAAGAAACGGACGCCCTTTTTAAACTGCGCGTCAAAATCACCCAGGTCCATTCCCGGGATCAGCGAACAGGTTACCCGGCGCCGGAGATCAAAATAAGCCAGCGGCTGGTCGTTTTTGTCAAATATGTAGTCGACCCGCCCCTGGCGCAGGGAGCGATTGAAACGGCTCAGAACATCCAGTGCTTTGTCGTTGGCTTTTTTGTATGGGGGGGAAAGCCCGGCCAGGGCTTTTTCCGATTCGCCGCGGTTCAAGAACGCGGCCTGACAAAGAGCGTAAAACCAGAGGGCTTCGTCTCCGCCTCGTGGCAACAGGTAATCGGCATAGATCTTTAACTGCAAGTATTCGCCCCGGTCAAAAAAGTATTTCAGCAATTGCCCGGAGCGCAGCGAGGTCGAAACTTTGGCCTGCCGCAGTTTTTTCAACCGCGTTTCGGCCTCAGCCAACCGGCCCTGGCAAAGCTCTTGCAAGGCCCGCAATTCACGCATATTCCCGCGCTGGAATAGCGAGGATTCCGCAGCGTGCAGACGTTTTTCAGCCTCGGGCAGGCGATCGGACACGAGCAGGTCCTGGATTTCATCCACGGCCAGCCTGGCTTTCAGGTAACGATAACCGAGAAAGACAGCCAATGCAAAAAAAAGCAGAACCGCCAGTCTCAGTTTTTTCCGGCGGCGGCGGGCCCTCCGGTTGCTGAACGAAAAAGAGACATCCTTGTAATCCAGCACCATCAGGATGCGGCTCCCCACCGCGTGCGGCCCGGAAAGACGCCCAGGCGGCTAGCGGTCATGACGCAAATATTCTTCAAGCTTGTTTAAGCCCTCCTGAATATCCTTCATGGATGTGGCATAGGAAATACGCAAATGGTTGGCTGCGCCGAAGGCCGAACCAGGGACCAGGATGATGTTCAATTTTTCAAGGATATCCATGGCCAGCTGGTTGTCATCGCTGAACTTTTTCTTGCGGATATAATGGGAAAAATCGGCAAAGAAATAAAAAGCGCCGTCGGGAAGGGCGTAGGTGATGTGGCCGATCTCATCCACCCGGCGGGCGAAGTAGTCTCGACGCCGGCGGTATTCTTCCACCATGGCCTGCACCTCATGTTGATCCCCGGAAAGGGCTTCGACTGCCGCTTTCTGCGAGATCGAACAGGGGTTGGAGGTCGAGTGCTCCTGGATCTTGGTCATGGCGGCGGCGATGGCCTCGGAAACGATAGTATAGCCGAGGCGCCAGCCGGTCATAGCGTAGGTCTTGGAGAGCGAACTGACGACCGCCACCTGCTCCCGGGCCGCGGCGACCAGGTTCAGCGGCGATGGATATTCTCCGTCCGTATAAATGATCTTGCGGTAGCAATCGTCGACGATGACCAGAATGTTCTTTTTATGAAAAAAGGCGATCAGCTCCCCCAGCTCCTTGCCGCTCATGACCTTGCCGGTGGGATTGGAAGGGGAATTGACGATGACCGCCTTGGTCCGGGCACTGTACTTGGAGATATATGAATCGGCAGTCAGCTTAAAAAGCCGGTCCGGTTGCAAATGGTCGGCGTAGACTACGATGCCCCCGCAGAATTTCACCATTTCCGGGTAGGAGACCCAGTAAGGGAGCGGCACGATCACCTCATCCCCGGGATCGATGACGGCCTGCAGCATGAGAAAGAGTCCATACTTGCTTCCCGGCGAAACCACGATCTGGTTATCCTTGGCCGCATACCCCTGCTCGGCCAGGTAGGATGCCTGGATGGCCTTCTTCAATTCAGCAATGCCCGCGGTGGGGGTGTATTTCGTGAAATTTCCCTGGATCGCGGCCACGCCGGCGTTCTTGATGTTCTCGGGGGTAGGAAAATCGGGCTCGCCGGCGCCGAAATCCAGGATGACCTTGCCTTGGGCCTGGAGCTGCTTTTTAATCTGCACAAGTTTCAGGGTCGGGGAACTGGTCATGGTCCTGACCCGCGCTGACAGTTCAATCATGATTGCCTCCGAATAGTTTTTTTTCCACGGCTTCGGCTATGATATGGAGCAAAAAGAGATGCATCTCCTGGATGGTCGGCGTGTCCTCATCTGCCACGGCAACCAGCACATCCACGGGAACGGCCTGAAGTTCATCGGTCCGGCTCCCGGCCAGGGCCATGGTCACGGCCCCCTTTTCCCGGGCTTTGGCCAGACCGCGCAGGACGTTTTCCGACCTGCCGCTGGTAGTGATGCCCAGGGCCACATCACCCGCGACCGTGAAGGCTTCCACCTGGCGGGAGAACACGGCGGCGAATTCCTCGTCGTTGGCGATCGAGGTCACGCTGGCCATGTCGGCGCTCAGGGCCAGGGCCGGCAGGGCCTGGCGCCGGAAATAAAACTTGTTGACCAGCTCGGCGGCAAAGTGCGAGGACTGGGTGGCCGATCCGCCATTGCCGAACACCAGAACTTTGCGCCCGTTCCGCAGGGCTTCCGCCAGCAGGTCGATGGCGCGGCCGACCTGGGGATCTTCATTCAAGCCGGCCAGCAATCGGGCGCGGCATTGGATTTTTTCAGGATCAATGATTTTCATGGTTTTTATCCGCATAAATTTCCTGCTGCAAACCTTGCACGAATTCCTGCAACTCGTTTTCCGCGACCCCTGGCAATTCCCGGCGCGGGAAAAACTCGATCTCGACCGTGCCCCGGCTGACAGTTTTTTGACCCGGAGGCATCAACCGGTGGCTCCCCCGAATTCTAACCGGCAAAACCGGTACACCGGCCCGGAGAGCGATCAGGAAACTGCCTTTTTTAAAATCCTGTATCCTCCCGTCCTTACTGCGCGTGCCTTCGGGGAAAACCAGGAAAGAATAGCGCTTTACCTTTATTTTTTCGATCGCCGCGGCCAATGCCTCCTGGCGGCGCTGCGGGCTGGAGCGGTCGACAAACACAAAATCGGCCAGCTTCATAACCCAGCCGACCAGGGGGATTTTCCGGGCTTCAATCTTGATCAGCACCCGCGGGTTGATCGGCAGGGCAGCGATCAGCAGCGGCCCATCCAAATTCGACAGGTGGTTGCAGATCACGACCTGGGGAACCGAGAAATCAACCGCGGCCTGGCCACGGACCTCAGTTAGCACACCGAGGAGCTTAAGGGTTATGCGGATGACCCGTCGCGCTTGTGAAAAAAGAAATTGATCTTTTTTAAACAGACCGGAAATGATCACCACTGGGATGAAAAGGAGTAAAATGAGCAAAAATGCAATCAAAAAAGCCAGGATGTTTCTCAACAGGCGCATGCCTACCATTAATAAATTTTTTTCTGCTGTTTGTCAAGGAAATTAGTTGACATTCCCCGTCATTTTTGCTAATAGACAATTTCCATCCGAGAAATCCATGAAATTTTTTTTACGGTTTGTCAAAATTACATAAGGAGATAAAAATGTCAGTGATCAAAGAACTCATTGAAAAAGTCAAAACCAAAAACCCTGGTGAGCCCGAATTCCACCAGGCCGTCAAGGAAGTCCTCGAGACCCTTGAACCCACGGTGAAGAAGCACCCTGAATTCGTCAAGGCCAAGATCTACGAGCGCATCGTCGAGCCCGACCGCGCCATCCTCTTCCGCGTCCCCTGGGTCGACGACAAGGGCGAGGTCCAGGTCAACAAAGGCTTCCGTGTGCAGTTCAACAACGCCATCGGACCCTACAAGGGCGGCCTGCGCTTCCACCCCTCGGTCAACCTGGGCATCATCAAATTCCTGGGCTTCGAGCAGATATTCAAGAACGCGCTGACCACCCTGCCCATGGGCGGCGGCAAGGGCGGTTGCGATTTCGATCCCAAGGGCAAATCCGACGGTGAAGTCATGCGTTTCTGCCAGGCCTTCATGCGGGAACTGTTCCGCCACATCGGCGCCGACGTGGACGTTCCGGCCGGCGACATCGGCGTCGGCGGCCGCGAGATCGGCTTCCTGTACGGCTACTACAAGAAGATCCGCAACGAGCACACCGGCGTGCTGACCGGCCGGGGACTGGAATGGGGCGGCAGCCTGATCCGGCCCGAAGCCACGGGCTACGGCTCGGTCTATTTCGCCGCCGAGATGCTGGCCACCCGAGGCAAGGATTTTAAGGGCCTGCGCTGCGCGGTCAGCGGTTCGGGCAATGTCGCCCAATACACCACCCAGAAGATCAACCAGTTGGGCGGCAAGGTCATCACCCTTTCCGACTCCAACGGCACCATCGTCGATGAAGAAGGCATTGACGCCCAGAAACTGTCCGACGTCATCAACCTGAAGGAAATCCAGCGCGCCCGCATCAAAGAATACGTGGCCAAACACGCCAAGGCCAAGTATTACGAAGGCAAGAGCGTCTGGGACGTGATCAAGGACGGCCTCAAGATCGACGTGGCTTTCCCCTCGGCCACCCAGAACGAAGTCGACGAAGAGCACGCCCAGGCCATGGTCAAGAACGGTTGTTTCTGCGTTTCCGAAGGCGCCAACATGCCTTCCAACCTGGCCGCCATTAAAGTCTACCAGAGCAGCAATGTGCTGTATGGACCGGCCAAGGCCGCCAACGCCGGCGGCGTGGCCGTCTCCGGCCTGGAAATGGCGCAGCAGAGCCAGCGCTTTTACTGGAGCCGCGAACAGGTCGACCAGAACCTGCAGAGAATCATGAAGGACATCCACAAGCAGTGCCTGGATGCCGCCGAAAAATACGGCAGCAAGGGCGACTACCTGATGGGCGCCAACATCGCCGGTTTTATCAAGGTCGCCAAGGCCATGCTGGCCTACGGCATCGTTTGAACTGAACCTTTTTCATAAAAGGGGGAGTTTGCCTAAAACTCCCCCTTTTTTTTTACCGGATTTCCCATCTTGAAATAATGAATCAAATGATATATATGAAAAAAAGGAGATATCCATGAGTGAAAACAACGAGTTATTCAAGGGGATCACTGAAAAGGTTCCTTTTTACAAGCAGACCAAATTTTGGGCATCCCTGCTCATTTTTTTCGTCGGCCTGGCTCTCGTTCTATTGTTCTATAAAACCGTGATCCAGGATACCATGACCGACAAGGAAGTGGCCGAATCCATCCGGATCGTCTGGCACGACTCCATCTGGGTCGACAAAAAGGTCCGGCCCGACGAAGCCGTCATTGTCCCAGCCTTCACCTTCAAAATAAAGAATACCGGCAGCCGTCCATTGCAGTATGTGGGCTTCAATTGCATTTTTATTTTTGAAGATAGCGGGGAAAACCTTACCGATGGTTTTGTCGAAACGATAAAGAAGCCACTCCCGCCCGGCCAGGTGAGCGATGAGATTTTTGTCAAGGGATTTTTCGGCTACCGGGCGACCTCCAAGCCGGCCTTCATAAAAAACATGGCCAACTGGAAAAACGTCAAGGTGAAAATTTACGCCAAGACCAAAAATTCAGGCCAGGTCCTGCTGGGGGTTTTCCCGATCCAGAAAAAAATTGCCGGTATAAAAATCATTTATCAGGATCAAGAGGAAAGCAAATAAAGATGGCGATTGCACCGCGCCGGCATCAATGAAAAAACTATCGCTGCAGCTGTTCGTCATTCTGATCGTTTGTTTTATCGTCATCGTCTCCATCCAGTACTGGCACCAGGATTCACTTTTCAAACACTGGCTTGACAAAGATTTCAAAGAAAACGGCCGGATCATTTTTAACAATGTCTTGCGCCAGGGGAACGATTTCTGGGCCGGGAAAAAACAGACCGCCAGGCGGACGGCGCTCGTTTTTGCCCGGCTGCTGGCCCAGCCGGCCGATTCTCCGGAAAACGATTTTGTGCCGCTGCGCCCGTCGCGCTACCAGATCGGCGCTGGGGAAACAGCCCTGGGGATATTCGCCCCCAACTTCGCCAATTTGCCGGCCCAGGCCAGGACCGTCGCTGCCGGCCTGCCGCTGATCAAGTACTACTTGGACTCACTGAAGCCATCCTTGTTCAACACCTATTTCATCTCCAAGGACAACTGGCTCGCGGTTTCCCCGCCCCTGCGCGCCATGGAGAGCGCCGAAGACTTTGATTTCAGCAAAGACGCGGTTTATGCCCTCGGCGCGCCGGAAGCAAATCCCGAGAAGGAAATCCGATTTTCCGGTTTGCATTATGATGATATTTGGGAAAAATGGATGACCAGCCTGGCCGTGCCGGTGTACAGCGAGGGACAGTTCCAGGGCGTCATTGGCCATGACATCACGATCGAACAGCTTCTCGACCTGATACAAACCGACCGCTGTCCCCCCGGCTCGAGCCTGTTCATCATGGACGATTCCCTGCAGGTGATCCTCCACCGTGAGCTTATTCCCTTTTTCAATAAAAATGATTTCGGCCCTGGACAAAAGTTCGATTTCAACTCCAGCATCCGCGACAAAAATACCCGGCAGATCGTCGCAGCTCTGAAAGCGGGACTCTTTTCTGAAAAGATTTTGCGCATTGACGGCGAGCGGGAAATGGTTTTCACCCATAGGCAAAAAAGTACCGGCTGGCGCCTTGTGCTCGCACTCAGTTCCGTAAAAATGTTCGCCAATATCCGCAAGGGCGGCGCAGCCGCATTCGCGTTGAACGCCTTGGTTCTGCTGGTTTTCATGGCCCTGCTCTTTTTGTTCCTGAAAGCGGCGATGCTGAAGCCGATGGCCCAAATCTACGACAACCTGCAGCTTTTTCAGCAGACCGGGAGCGGACGCATCACGGTGCGCCGGTCACCGCTTTTCAAGGAAATCGGCCAGATTTTCACCCACATTGAAAACGTTTTCTCCCAGCTGCAAAAAAAAGCAAACGAAACCAATGAAGCCAGGGAATACCTGGAAAAGCTGATGCAGACCACACAGTCCATCGTGATCACCCTGGACGCGCGGATGCGTCCCATTTCCATGAATGAGTACGGGCTGAAAATATTTCAGATCGGCAGCAAGGAGATTGCGTCATTGCGCGCCGGCGATTTCCTGGAAAAAAATTTCATCCGCGCCATCGCTGCCGATTTCAGGGAAAAAGAGCATGTCCTCGACAAGGAAACAACGCTGGCCCTCAAGACCGGAGAAAAAATTGACATTGCCCTGTCCCTGTCCAAGATCCGGGATTTCAACAACCGGCTCAGCGGTTACCTGGCGGTGATCGCCGATATCAGCAAGCGCAAAAAAGCCGAAATCGACCTGAAAAATCAGATCCTGTTCTCACGGCAGATATTCCAGTCGATTCCGGAAATGATCATTATTGTCGACCGCAGGCTGCGCATCACCTTCATCAACACCAGGGCCCGTGACCTGATCCAGGCCACCGGGGTCAGCATCATCGGCCAGAACCTCAATTTCATATTGACCAAGAATTCAATTGAAAGCGGCTTCGATGAATTGGTGCGCAATGTACTGGAAGGCGGCAGCAGTTTCCACCGCATCAACACCGGCAATCCCATACTGGAAGAAGAAAATTACGTGGACCTGATCATCGAGCCTTTGAAAAGCGGCAACCTGATCATCGGCGGCATTATCCTGCTGCGGGACATTTCGGAATGGCGCAACCTGACCGCCCAGCTCAGGTCATTGCAGGGGTTCATGCAGAAGCTGATCAACGCCAGTCCCTACGCGGTGATCTCCATCAACAACCACAATCTGATCACCACCTGGAACCAATCGGCGGAGAAGATCCTTGGCGTCGCTTTCGCCGACGCTTTCGGCAAAAACCTCTACGCGCTCCTGCCGCTGTTCGAAAAATACAAGGACATCATCAACGAGATCATGATCCTGAAAAAAACCATTTACCTCAACGATGAAAAAATATTCATCGGCGAAGAGGATTTCAAAATCGCCAACCTGACGCTTTACCCCGTTACCGCCGAGCAGAACGGCGTGGTTATCCACCTCGAAGACGTCTCGGCTCTGAAAAAGCTCGAATCCTCGCTGCTTCAGGCCCAAAAAATGGAATCACTGGGCCTGCTGACCAGCCATATCATTCATGACTTCAACAACCTCTTGAGCGGCATCATGGGCTACGCTTCGCTGCTTGAAAAAAAGATCGCCGATGATCCCAAAGTGAAAAAATACGTGTCCACGATCATCAATTCCAGCGAAAGGGCTTCCACCCTGATCAACCAGCTGCTGAACTTTTCGCGCAAGAAAATGGCGGAAAAAGAGATCATCAACATCAATGACCTGATCAAGGAATCACTGGATTTCCTGGCCATGAACCTGAAAGCGATCAACCTGGACATTCAGCTGTACCAGAGCCAGATATTGCTCCAGGCCGACAAGACAAAAATTTCACAGATACTGATCAACCTGATCATCAATGCCAGGGATGCCATGGAAAGCACTCCGCAGCCCATCCTGCGCATCCGAACCCATCTGGTCGACATCAGCAACCAGAGCAACCTGCTGGACGGACAATATGCCTTGATTGAAATCAGCGACAACGGCCGAGGCATCAGCCGGGAGAACCTCAACAAAATCTTCGAGCCGTTTTTTACCACCAAGGGCCAGGGCCGAGGCACAGGCCTGGGCTTGGCCATTGTTCGCGAAATCATCCATGACTACAACGGCCAGATCGAAGTGGACTCGGAGATCGGCCGCGGCACCTTTTTTAAAATACTGCTCCCTGTTTTCGAAAAAGGGATATTCCAGCCCGATGCCCAGGAAGAAAAAGAGCTGACGGCCCCTCTTGAGGGCATGGTGCTGCTCATCGATGACGAGGAAGTGGTGCGGGAAATCGGCTACGACATGCTCAAGAATCTGGGCTTGAAATGCCTGACCGCCGCCAACGGCACCGAGGGCATCGAAATATTCAAGAAAAACAGCGCCGAGATCAAGCTGGTCATCCTGGACATCGAAATGCCGGGCATATCCGGGGAAAAAGTGTTTCATATCCTGAGGGAGCTCCGGCCGGAAATCAAGATCCTGATCGCCAGCGGCTACGGCAGGGAATATCTGGAAACGGAAATCTTTAAAGGCAAGATCAGCCATTTTATTCCCAAGCCTTTCAAGATCGAGCAATTGTCCTACCAGGTCAACAAGCTGATCGGCGGCCTCGATGTTTGAGGATTTTTTCATCCGCGTCGCCAGCGAACGCCTGGATCGGGAAGCCGCCCGGATCGCCGCGCTGAATGCCGGTCCCGAAATATACATCAAGGCCGACAGGATAAGGGAATTTTCGGCCCGGGCCGTGGCCGCGACAAAAAAAATTCTTGGCGATTTTCGCGAGCATACCGTCCACGCCCCTTTCATGGATGTCTGGCCCGGAGCCGCCGACGAGGACATGCGCCGGCTCAGCCTGGAAAAAATGGATCGGGTCATGGGAATCGCCGCCGACCTGGGAAGCAAGCTGGTGGTCATGCATTTCAATTACGACCCCATTTATTACCGCCAGCAGTTCGGGCAATGGCTGGACCGCGCCGCCCAGTTTTTTTCAACCCTGCTGCAGCGGCATGACGGCCCGCTCATCGCCCTGGAAAACATCGCCGAGCCCACCCCCCTTATCGCCCTGCAGCTGATGAAAAAAGCCGACCAGCCGCGCCTGGTCCATTGCTTCGATTTCGGCCATCACCATGTCTTTGCCAGTATTCCTTTCCAGGAATGGCTTTTCTATCTCGATCGCCGCCAGCATATCCATTTCCATCTTCATGACAATCGCGGAGACAGCGACGACCACCTGGCCCTGGGACAGGGAAACATCGACTGGCAGGCGGCCAAAATAGCCATCGCCGGCCTCCCCTGCCCTTTTTCCATCACCCTGGAGCCCAAATCGGCAGAGATCATGCGCGCTTCAGCCATTTATTACCGGAAAATTTTTTTGCCGGCGCGGCGTCCGCCGGCTTGAGACACCCGGCGACTGCGGATAAACATTTTCCGGCCTCGTCCCGTAAAAGCATATGACTGAGCCGCCATGCAGAGAATTCTTTTAATATTCGGCCAAACCCATCGAGGTGAAGATGAAACAAAATAAAATTCCGGAAATTTTGAGCCTGCTTTTGTTCACGGCCATGTCCCTGGCCGGCCAGGCTGATTTCGCCTTCGACCGCTACCATTCCCCGGCCGAACTCAGCCAGGCCCTGAAAAGCATCGCCCGGGACAACGCGAAATCAACCGATCTGATCGAGATCGCCGCCACGCCCGGGGGGAAGCCATTGTTTATCCTCTATATCGGCCCGGAAGCCGGGAACAAAACAAAGCGCCTGCCGGCCATCCTGGTGACGGCCAACCTGGAGGGGACAATGCCGCTGGCCTCGGAAGCGGCCATGTTTCTGATCAAGTCCATTTTGGAAAAACCAGCCTGCCGGCAGGATAAGGGCTGGTTCATCTTGCCCTTAGGCAATCCCGACGCCGCAGAGAATTTTTTTGCCAAGCCCGTGCTTCTGGACAGCGGCAACCGCCGCCCCGGCAACGACGACATGGACGACCGCATGGATGAGGACGGCGCCGATGACCTCGATGGCAACGGCATCATCACCGTCATGCGGGTGAAAGATCCCGCGGGCGAATGGCTGCCCTTGGAAAGCGAGCCGCGGCTGATGAAAAAAGCCGATCCGGCCAAGGGCGAAAAAGGGATTTACAGGCTTTATCCCGAAGGGCTGGACAACGACGGCGACGGCCAATACAACGAGGATGGCCCCGGCGGGGTCAATGTCGGCATCAATTTCCCCCACCTGTTCCGTTTTTTCAGCAAAAAAGGCGGAAAGTGGGCCGGCAGCGAAAGCGAAAGCCTGGGCCTGATCCGCTTTGTTTTCCGGCATCCCGAGATTGCCATGGCCGTCACCTTCGGTGAAAACAATTTCTGCTTGGTTCCCCCCAGGGGGGGGCGCAAGGGTGAAGCCGATTTTACCAAGATCAAAATTCCCAAACAGATCGGCGCCTTTTTGAACGTCGATACCGACAAGACCTATACCATGGAAGAGGTCATGGAGATCGCCCGCAACCTGGCGCCTGCCGGATTTGAACTCAGCGAATCCATGGTGGCCAGTTTCCTGGGTTTGGGAGCCGTGGTGAACCCGCTGCCCGAGGACCTGAATTATTACAAGGAACTTGCTGAAAAATACAAGGAGTTCCTTAAGAAAAACAAGCTGGACGGCGCCCGCCTGGAAACTCCCGACGCCAAAGACGGCTCGTTCGAATTGTGGTCCTACTACCATCTGGGATTGCCAGCCTTCAGCATGGATTTCTGGACTTTGCCCGAAGTGAAGAAGGAGGACAAAACCGCGCCCCAGATCACTCCAGAACAACTGGAGAGCATGGGCAACGAGGAGTTCATCGCCCTGGGCGAGGAAAAGATCAACGGTTTCCTGAAAAGCTCCGGCGCCCCGGAAGATTTTAAAGCGGCCATGGTGATCAATGCCCTGAAAGGCGGCATGATGACAACCAAAAAAATGGCCGAGATGATGCGCCAGATGCCCAAGCCCAAAGACAGCGCCGGCGCCGATGAGACCGAGAAGGCCCTGCTGGCCTTTTCGGACAAGGAGCTGGGCGGGCGGGGCTTCATTCCCTGGAAGACCTACCGGCATCCGGCCCTGGGCGATGTGGAAATAGGCGGATTCGTCCCGTACACGGCCAATACCCCTCCGGCAGCCATGATGCAGAATCTTCTGCAGGGACAAGTTCCCTGGGTCTTCACGCTTGCCGAAAAACTGCCCCGCCTGCGCATCGGCAAATCCACAAGCGAACCATTGGGCAACGGCGTTTTCCGCCTGAAGGTCTGGGTGGAAAACTCAAGTTACCTGCCATTCCCCACGGCCATGGGCAGCCGCAACAACCGCATGGCGCCTGCGGTGATCACCCTGCAAGGAGAGGATGTCATTCTGATCGAAGGGCTGAAGAGAACCGCGATCAAGGAGACTATTGGCGGCGGCCAGGCCAAGTTATTCAGCTGGATCATCCGCAGCCAAGGGCAGAAGCTGACCATCGATCTCGCCCACCCTTCGGGTTGGAACGACAGCCAGGTCATGCAATTGGGAGGAATGAAATGAAAAAATTTGCAAGGGTCGCCCTATTGACGGTGCTCTGCGGCATGATGGTGCCGGCTTTCGGCAAACCCGGGCCGCAGGTGCGCGTCCCCCTGGGTTTCGATTATTACTACACTTATGACATGGTGGTCGAAGCCATGCAGGCGCTGCACAAGACCTATCCCCAGCTGACCCGGCTGGACCTGGTAGGGAAAAGCGAGGAGGGGCGGCCTGTATATTGCCTTACCGTGAACAACCCCGGCACGGGAGCGGAACTGGCCAAACCCGGGATCTACGTGGACGGCAACATCCACGGCAACGAGATCCAGGCCGGCGAAGTGGCCCTGTATCTTCTCGATTACCTCCTGGGCGCGTACGGCCGCAACGAAGAGATCACCCGCCTGGTCGACAGCCGCTGTTTCTATGTCGTCCCGGTGGTCAACGCCGACGGCCGCTATCATTTCTTTGCCGACGGCAATACTCCCGACAACAACCGCAGCCTGCGCATCCCCCGTGACGACGACAACGACGGCCTGGTGGACGAGGACTTCCCCGACGATCTGGACGGCGACGGCAACATCTGCCAGATGCGCAAGCGCGATCCCTTCGGGAAGTTCAAAACCGATCCCGACGATCCGCGGCTGCTGGTACGGATCAAACCAGGAGAAAAGGGCGAATGGACCCTCCTCGGAGACGAAGGCCTCGACAATGACGGCGACGGCAAGATCAACGAGGATGCCGAAGGCTACCTGGACGGCAACCGCAACTGGGGTTTCGATTGGATGCCCGCCTATGTGGAAAGCGGAGCCGGCGATTATCCCTTTTCCGGCGCCATCACCAAAGCCCTGGCCGAATTCATCGAGCGGCGCCCCAATGTCTGCGTGGGCTGGACATTCCACAATAACGGCGGCATGTATCTGCGCGGCCCCAGCAACAAGGCCCAGCCCGAGTATCCCCGCCAGGATGTCGCGGTCTACGATTATCTCGGGCAACAAGCCGAAAGGATCACCCCCGGGTACCGGTACATGATCAGCTGGAAGGACCTCTACCCGACCTATGGCGATTCCATGGAGTGGCTAACCATGCTCCAGGGCGCCTATGGTTTTGTCGGCGAGCTTTTTCAGGTCGAAACGGAACGGTTTGTCAGCCAAAAGGAAAGCGCCGGGGAAAACAGGGTGCAACCGGCAAAGGACGAAGAAGAAGGCTTCGATTTCCGCGAGAACCCCTCACTGGAAAAGGAAAGGATCAAATTCAACGACCATTTGGCCCAGGGGGAACTTTACAGGCCCTGGCGCGAATTCGCTCATCCGACCTTCGGCAGCATCGAGATCGGCGGCTGGGTCAAGATGAGTTCGCGGCTGCCCGCTCCGTTCATGCTCAAGGACCTGGTGCACCGCAATGCCTCGGCCGTGATTTTCAGCGCCAAAAGCACACCGGAAATCTCATTGGAAATCCTGGAAAAAAAGGCCATGGGCAACGGCCTGACCCGCATCCGCACCCGCCTGAGCAATGCCCGGGCCATACCCTCCATGAGCTATCAGGCCCGGAAAAACAAATTGTACCCCCAGGACATGCTCTCCTTGAGCGGAGCCGGCATCCAGGTCGTGGCCGGAGGCGAAATCAACGATATTTATCTTCACCAGGTCACCTTCAAGGAATTCCGCCCCGAATTGCAATTCCTGATCGTCCCCGGATTCGGCAAAGTCGAACACGAGTTCATGGTCTCGGGCTCCGGCAACCTGACGATCGCCTACCAATCGCGCCATGCCGGAAAATTGAGCAAGACCGTAACCCTGCAATAGAGCGGGCTCTGGCGCTCGAACCGCGGCCCGGTGAGATCCTATTGGATTCCTAGCCGACAATTTTGCCCTGTTCCAGGACCGCCACCCGGTCGGCCAGAACCTCGACGTGCCGTGGATGATGGCTGACGAATAAAATTCCCAGCCGCAGACGCAGGAAAATTTTTTTGAACTGCCGCAAAACCCGCATGGCGGTCAGGTCATCCAGAGCGGAAAACGGTTCGTCCAAAACCAGGAATTCCGGTTCCAGAACCAAAGCCCGCGCCAGGGAGACGCGCTGCAGCTCGCCGCCCGACAATTCATGCGGCATGCGGCCTTGATAGGTTGCGGACAATTCCAGCAGTTCCATGATTTCGCTTGCTTTTTCAGCGCAGGCCGAAAGGGTCATGCCCATAATGCGCAGCGGCTCGAAAATGATCTGCCGCACCGTGAATGACGGGTTCACCGCCAGGTAAGGATTCTGGAACATCATCTGGTTTTGACGGCAAAAAGCCTTTCTCGGCACCTCGGCCAAAGGGCGATCGCGATAAAGCACCAGGCCGCTGTCGGGAATTTCCATGCCCATGACCAGCCGGGCCAGGGTCGATTTTCCCGCCCCCGATCTTCCGACCAAGGCATTGACCCGTCGTTCCCCGATGTCAAAATCCACTTCGGCCAGGGCCGGCACCGCCACGGACGACCGGCCGTGAGCGCGGTTGCCGTAGGCTTTGCTGACTTGGCGCAGGCGGAAGCGGATATCCATCAACCGGATCGCAGGTAAGCGGCAATATCCCGGGTATAGGCATGCCCAGGAGAGCCCAAAACGGTTTCCGGTGCCCCGGCGTCCACCAATTCACCCCGGTACATCACGCACAGTTGTTGAGCGATGTTTTTGACAAACCCTAAATGATGGGAAATCAGCAGGACCGTCAGGGAGCCGGAGCGCTGCCGGGCCTGCAATACCCGGACAAATTCCTCCTGCGCCGCGACATCGAGTTCGGCTGTAGGCTCATCCAGGATCAGGAGTTCGGCATGGCCGGACAGGGCCATGGCCAGCAGGCAGCGCTGGTTTTCGCCGCCGCTCAAGCTGAAAGGATAGGAATGCAGGATGCGTTCGGGGTCGGCAAATTGCAGGTGCGCGAGCAGTTCCGTGATCTCATTCTCGCTCAAGCGGCTGGTCTCACGGATCTGCCGGCCAATGGTCAGGACGGGATTCAGACTGGCGGCGGCGTTTTGCGGCGCGTAGAATATTTTCCTGCCGCGCACCCCGCTCCATGATCCCGGCGTATCCATGAGTTGCCGGCGATACCAGATCCGCCCGCGGCTGATGGAAAAATTCTCGGGCAACAGGCCGGACAAAGCCCGGGCCAGGAGGGACTTGCCCGCCCCGCTTTCTCCCAGCAGGACCGTGACCTGGCCTGCCGGGATCCCCAAATGGACGCCGCGCAGGATCGGCGGCGGCCCGCCGGCGGCGCTTTTTTCAATCCAGAGGTCTTCCGCCCGCAAGATGTCCATCAGTCCGTGAAGGAGATCCGGCAGCTCAATCCGTCATCGCGGCGATGGCTTCGATCTCGACTTCAGCCCCAAGCGGCAATTCTTTGACGGCCACCGCGGCGCGGGCCGGGTAGGGCGGCGGCACCTGGGCGGCGTATATCTCATTGACGGCCTTGAAATGGGCCATGTCCTTCAAGAACACGGTGGTTTTCAGCAGCCGGCGGAGATTGATCCCGGCCGCTGCCAATACGGCGGCGAGATTTTTAAAAACCTGTCGGGCCTGGGCCTCCACGCCTCCCTCCGCCAGTTTGCCGGTTTCAGGATCGATGCCCACCTGGCCGGAAAGGAATAGCAGGTTTCCCCAGCGCACGGCCTGCGAGTAGGGACCCAGCGCCTGCGGCGCCTGGGCGGAACTGATAACTTGTTTTTCCATCATGGCCTCCTGTCGGCTAAGAAATCACGAAACAACTTCCATATAGGGCTTTTTTTTATCCGCAAGAAACTGGATCAGGAGAAATCCCAGGACGAATCCGCCGATATGGGCCAGCCAGGCGATGCCCGAGCCGCTTCCGGCGGATAGGAATTGAAAGAGGAACCAGATAACCAGAAAGACGGCGGCTGGAATATCCATGGTCGTAACCAGGACGAAGATGAAGACGAGGGTACGGACGCGCGCCGTCGGGAAAAGCACCAGGTAAGCGCCCATTACCCCGGAAACCGCGCCGCTGGCGCCGATGACCGGGATCAGCGAATCGAGGTTGAACAACACATGGGTCAAGCTGGCGGCGACACCGCAAAGCAGATAGAATACAACGAATTTGATCCGGCCCAGCCGGTCTTCAATGTTGTTGCCGAAGATCCACAAAAAAAGCATGTTGCCCAGCAAATGCAGCCATGAACCATGCATGAAAAGCGATAAAAGCAGGCTAAGCGGAGGGGAAACCTGACGGCGGTAAACGACATCATGGCCCCAGCGGTCCGTGCCCACGGGCATTTCCAGGTTTTGCTGCCGGACCAGCTCGCGCGGGACCAGTCCGTCTTTCAGGATGAAATATTCCAGGCTGGAGGGCCAGGCCAACGGCTGCAGGTCGGAGGCACGCAGGGGGTTCTCCAGGTGCTCACGCGACAGATAACTCTGGTAAAAAAAAACGGAAAAATTGAGCAGGATGATCAGGACGACCGCCACGGCAGGACGGCGGGTCGGGTTGTAATCTTTGAGCGGTATGAACATAATTTATGACCGTCCCCCTTAAAAACATCCATTCTAACAAGCAGCGGTTCTAAAGTAAAGCGTACCAGGGACTATGGCTGCAGTTTCTTTTCCAGCGATTATTGCTTGACCAGGAACAGCGCCTTGGCCTCGTTACCCTTTTCTGCCATTTTGATGTGCTTGGCATCGAGGAAAAGAATGTCCTGGCGAGTCGCCGGCTTGCCCGGTTCCACGCTTTCGATGGTCAGCGTGTTCCCCGAGGAGGTAATGACCGTAAACTGGATCGGCCCGATCTTCTCGCCCATGATCTCCATGGTAATGCCGTCAAGAGTCACGTTCATGACCATGGTCTTCAGCATTCCCAGCGCCGCCTTGGCCATCTCCGGGCTGGTCCTGACAGCCTCCTTGTAAACCGGATCTTTTTCATATGTGGCCGTGTCACCCACCCACTTGCCCATGAAAGCGAACGTGAGGTTGCCGGCAACGGCGGCAGCGCTTTTTTCACTGATCGCCGGTTGGGTCGGTAGAGGCGCATCTGGTTGACCCGTGCCGCCCACGTTCACCTGATAGAGGCTGCCTCCCTTATCGATCGTATACAGATTGTTGCCGCACATGAACATGAAGCGGGTGCCGGCAAAGGCGGGCTGACCCAACTGTTTCCAAGCACCGCTGGCCGTGTCGGTCTCATAAAGGGAGCCGCTGGCCTCTACGGTCAGGATGCGGTTGTCGGAACCGATGCCGCAGATAGTGCCCGCCCAAGCTCCCGCCCGACCAAGCCGTTTCCAAGAACCATCGGTGGAACTGATGGCATACAAGCTGCCATCTTTTTCAATGGAAAACAATTTGCCCGCCGCGGCAAAAAGAAATTTGCTGTTGGCGAAATCATTTTTTCCGACCTGCTTCCAGGCACCCGAAGCCGGGTCGGTCACGTACAGGGCGCCGCTCGCTTCGACAGTATAGACTTTGTTGTTCAGCGCCGCGCCGGCGATAGTGCCGACCCAGCTGCCCGCCGTGCCGATCCCTTTCCATGAGCCGTCCGCCGGGCTGATGGCATACAGGCTGCCGTCTTTTTCAATGGAAAACAATTTGCCCGCCGCGGCGAAAAGGAATTTTGTGTTGGCAAAATCGTTTTTACCGATCTGCCTCCAAGCACCCGATGCCGGATCGGTCACGTACAGGGCGCCACTCGCTTCGGCAGTGTAGATTTTGCTGTTCAGTGCCGCGCCGGCGATCGTACCAGCCCAGTCACCGGCTTTTCCCACCGATTTCCTGAAACCTGCCTGCCCAGGCAAGAGAAGCGATGATATCAGGACCATCAAAACGAATAAAAAGACTTTTCTTTTCACGAATGACCTCCTCTGTCTTAAAATTGAGAAACAAACCAACTCGCCCTGAGATTCGATTGACCGCGATCAATTTCAATTATCAATTGGCCTCTTGCCTGTATTGTTATGAAATACAACTGAAATGTCAACCTTCAAGACGTAAGGTGCGGAGATTGGTTTTTTGCTTAATGCAATTCAGCAACCGGCCCGCTCCTTGATGAAATCCAAGGCCTTGACCGGAGAAGCAGCGCCGAACTGGAAATCAATCTGTTCGCCTGATTTCAGCGTCAGCAAAAGGGATTTGAGGATGAGCTTTTTTTTGACGATCTCGGCTGCACGAACCTGGTCAAGGGGGATCGCGCGAAGATGATCGGATTCCGCAAATGCTTTCCGCCGGAGCATGATTTCCGGCCCGGCATTCTCGGCCAGATCAAGGCCGGCGGCAAAGACGACCCGGCGGTCGGTGACATGGAGCCTGCCGGTGATCTTTGGCGAATTGGGCCGTGGTTCACCGATGTAGACCGGCCAGTCTCCCAGCACGGTTTCACTTTCCTGAAGCCAATCGGGTTTCATGTTCGCCTCCTGACTTATAATACCCGGGAGCGGAAACATTTGCAACTCGCCTGTCTATCGGTGAGTGCGACACCCTGCTGGAGACCGGAATTAGTTAAAAAAATCATTTGTTCTGCCGCGCTTTTTCGATCTTGGCCCAGGAATCGCGCAGGGTGACGGCGCGGTTGAAGACCAGTTGTTCCGGGGAAGAATCACTGTCCACGCAGAAATAGCCCTGGCGCAGGAATTGGAAGCGATCGCCGGGGCTGGCCGCGGCCAGGCCGGGTTCCAGTTTGCAGCCCTTCACGATCTCCAAGGAAACCGGATTCAGGTACTCCTTGAAATCTTTTCCCTCTTTTTCGTCGGCCGGATCGGGCACGGAAAGAAGCTTGTCATACAGGCGCACTTCGGCGTCGACGGCGTGGGCGGCCGACACCCAGTGCGAGGTGCCCAGCACCTTGCGCCCGTCCTGGGTCCCGCCGCCGCGGGAATCGGGGTCGTAGCTGCAGCGCAATTCGCTGATATTGCCGCTCGTGTCCTTGACCACCTGGTCGCAGCGGATATAGTAAGCATGTTTGAGACGAATCTCTTTTCCAGGAGACAAGCGGAAAAATTTTTTGGGCGGGTCTTCGCGGAAGTCGTCCTGTTCGATGTAGATCTCGCGCGAGAAAGGCAGCTTGCGGGTGCCCATCCCCGGATCCTCCGGGTTGTTCTCGGCTGCCAGCTCTTCCACCTGATGCTCGGGATAATTGGTGATGACGACCTTCAAAGGTCGCAGAACGGCCATCACCCGCCTGGCCCGCCGGTTCAGGTCCTCGCGCAGGCAATGCTCCAGCAGGGCCATGTCGACCATGCTCTCGCGCTTGGCCACGCCGACGAGCTCGGCGAAATAACGGATGGCTTCCGGCGTATAGCCGCGGCGGCGCAGGCCGGCGATGGTCGGCAGGCGCGGATCATCCCAGCCACGCACGTAGGCCTTGTCGACCAATTCCAGCAGCTTGCGCTTGCTCATCACGGTGTAGCTCAGATTCAAGCGGGCGAATTCGATCTGCTGCGGGTGGCAGGGAACGGGCAGCTGGTCGAGGACCCAGTCGTAAAACGGCCGATGATCCTCGAATTCCAGGGTGCAGATGGAATGGGTGATCCCTTCCAGGGCGTCGGAGATCGGATGGGTATAATCGTACATGGGATAGATGCACCAGCGGTCCCCGGTCCGGTGGTGGCTTTCGCGGCGGATGCGGTAAAGGACCGGGTCGCGCATGTTCAGGTTGGGCGAGGCCATGTCGATCCTGGCCCGCAGCACATAGGCACCGTCGGGGAACTCCCCGGCGCGCATGCGCTGGAAAAGGTCCAAACTCTCCTCGGGAGAACGGTCCCGGCAGGGGCTGTTTTTGCCGGGGTCGGTCAGCGTACCCCGGTACTCCCGCATCTGATCTGCCGTCAAGGCGCAGACATACGCTTTGCCGGTGCGGATCAAGTGCAGGGCAAATTGATAGAGCTGCTCAAAATAATCGGAAGCGTAGTAAAGGCGATCCTGCCAGTCAAAGCCCAGCCAGCGCACGTCGGCCATGATGGAATCGACATATTCGACGTCCTCCTTGCCGGGGTTGGTATCGTCAAAACGCAGGTTGCACAATCCCCTGTACTCCGCGGCCAGACCGAAATTGAGGCAGATGGACTTGGCGTGGCCGATATGGAGATAGCCGTTGGGTTCGGGCGGGAAACGGGTGTGGACGCGTCCGCCGTTTTTCGCGGCCTTGATGTCGGCTTCTATGATGGTGCGGATAAAATTCAATCCCGGAGTAAAATCTTCAGCGGCCATTTTGACCTCGCAATTGGATGTCAGGATGCAGGCCCACGCTCTTCATTCCTTTGTGTCCGCCGCGGCCGCGATCCAATTCCTGGCATTTTGCAGGCGGCGGATGACCGTTTCCTTGCCCAGCACCTCCAGCATTGCAAACAGACCGGGGCCTGAGCTAACGCCGCTCGCCGCCAGCCGCGTCGGATGGATCAGCTTGCCGGCCGGCAAACCCAGCCCTTCGGCAACCTGGCGATAGAGCCCCTCCAGGGCTTCGCGGCCGAACGGTTCCTGGGCAGCCAGTTTTTCAGATAAAAGTTCAAGGATCGACAGGGTTTCTCTCTTGAAATATTTCCTGGCCGCCTGCGGGTCATATGCGGCCGGATCGCGGAAAAAGTAACCCGAATTTTCGGCGATCTCAATGATTTTCTTGCTGCGATCCTTGAAAAGTCCGATTACCCTTCGGGCGTAGGCTTTGTCAGCGAGCGCCGCCGGGAGCGGCAGCAGGAGTTTTTCCCAGCAGACCATCACTTCGGGCAGCAGGGATTCCTCGCTGCGCTGCTGCAGGTAGTGACCGTTCATCCATTCCAGCTTGGTTTCATCAAAAACAGCCGCCTTGGCCTGGACGCGTTCCAGGGAAAAAGCGGCAATCATTTCGTCCAGGGTCATGATCTCGCGGTCCCCTCCCGGGGCCCAGCCCAGCAGAACCAGAAAATTCAGCAGGGCCTCCGGCAGGTAGCCGGCGCGCTGGTAGTCCAGGACGGACGCGGCGCCGCGTCGCTTGGACAGCTTGCCCCCATCCGCAGCCAATATGACCGGCATGTGGGCAAAAAGAGGCGGTGGCCAGCCAAAGGCCTCGTAGATCAGCATGTGCTTCGGCGTGGAAGCGATCCATTCGTCGCCGCGCAGCACATGGGTGACCCGCATCAGGTAGTCGTCAACCACGTTGGCCAGGTGATAGGTCGGAAAGCCGTCGGATTTGAGCAGCACCAGGTCATCCAGCTGGGCGCTGTCGTAGGAGATCTCGCCGCGGATCAGGTCGCGGAAGACCACGGCCCGGTCGTCGGGGACCTTGAGCCGGATCACGTGCGGAGCGTTCGCTGCCAGAAGCGCTGCCACCTCCGCTTCGGTCAGCAGCCGGCAGTGGCGGTCGTAACCCGAGCCATTGGCCATTTTGGCTTTTTCCTGTTCCGCGCGCATGCGCGTCAGGCGATCTTCACTGCAAAAACAGCGGTAGGCCCTGCCTGCGGCCAGCAATTGATCGGCATGACGGCGATAGGTCTCGGTGCGCTGCGATTGGAAATAGGGCCCGCCCTCCCCGCCCGCTTCCGGGCCTTCGTCCCACTGCAGGCCCAGCCACTTCAAGCTAGTGAATATCTCCTGCAGCGCCTCGGCCTGGAATCGCTTTTGGTCGGTGTCTTCAATGCGCAGGATGAATTTGCCGCCGTGGTGGCGGGCAAACAAAAAATTGAACAGGGCGGTACGGGCGCCGCCGACGTGGAGATAGCCGGTCGGCGACGGGGCGAAGCGGACTACGGGAACCCGGCCATTTTCAGGATTGCTCATATCGTTTATTTTTACCGCAATTCGCCGCTCATGTCAATCCGCCTGCCAGCCCTGTTGCCGCCGCCGGGGAAATATTTTATTCTCCTTTTTCCCTTATTGAAATTTGCCCCGGCTTGTATTAAAATTGAAGATATGGACAACCTGATCGAAATCCATTGCCCGGTTTGTCATGCCAACTTGTGGGTGGACGCGGACAAAAAAAATGTCGTGCAGCACAAAAAAAGTGAAAAAAAGACAATCTCATCGTTCGAGGAACTGCTGAACAAGGAAAAGCAGAAA
>JADFDP010000019.1 GCA_018262835.1 Candidatus Aminicenantota bacterium | reverse complement strand
TTCAGATTTGAAAAGTCTGGAAAAAGGCCGGCGTATCGAATTGGAGGTCAACGCCCTTCCCGCCGCCGCAGGCGACCACTCCATGCTCCAACTTGTCCTGCAGAACCTGCTGGCCAATGCCGTCAAGTTCACCCGCACGCGGAACCCGGCGCGCATCGTGCTTGGCGGCCGGGCTGAAAAGACGGAGAATGTATATTTTATCAAAGACAACGGCGTCGGCTTCGACATGGAGTACGTCGACAAGCTTTTCGGCGTGTTCCAGCGTTTGCACGGCGCCGATGAGTTCGAGGGCACCGGCGTCGGCCTGGCCATTGTCCAGCGCATCATTCTGCGCCACGGCGGGCGCGTCTGGGCTGAAAGCGCGCCCAAGGGAGGGGCGACTTTTTATTTCACCCTGCCGGCCGGGTCCGCCCCCGCAACAGAAATGCCTCCAGATAAAAAGGTTGTACAATGAAGCCTGGATTGTGTTTTATTTGTCAGACGCCTATAATGGTAAATATACTTGGATCGAACGAGAGGGAGGGATAAAATGAAGCAAATGAATCCCATGGAGATCCTGCTGGTCGAAGACAACCCGAACGACGTCGAACTGACGCTGCGGGCCTTGAAAAAGCACAACCTGACCAACAAGGTGCAGGTGGTCAGTGACGGCGTGCAGGCCCTGGACTACCTGTTCGCCAGCGGCGCCTATGAAGGGAAGAACACCCAGCCGCCGCCGAAAGTCGTTTTTTTGGACCTCAAACTGCCAAAAGTCGACGGCCGCGAGGTCCTGCGGCGCATGAAAGCCGATCCCAAGACACGGCTGATCCCGGTAGTGGTGCTTACTTCTTCCAAAGAGGAGAGCGATATCGTAGAAAGCTACAAACTGGGCGTCAACAGCTACGTAGTCAAGCCACTCGATTTCGATAAGTTTGTGGAGGCGGTTTCGCAACTGGGCCTTTATTGGGTGCTGCTTAATCAGGCGCCGTTTTAAGAAGGGTCTAGGGTGTAGGGCATAGGGTCGAGGGTGAAGAAAAGGCAATGAAAAAACTCGGGTTCTTTCATATCACGCGTCACGCGTTACGCGTCACGGTATTCAGGGTACAGGGTCTAGGGGCTAGGGTACGGGGGACAAGATAAAGAAAGGGTACAGGGTTTAGGGGCTAGGGTATGGAGAGGAAAAAGAGGCAACAAAAGAGATAAGATGAAGCAAGCAAAGACAAAGAAATCGATCAAAGCAAGCACCGAGAATAAGAAGAAACCCGGGGAAAAAGGGCAAAACAAGAAAGAAAAGAAACTGCGCGTGCTGATCCTCGAGGACAACCCCGCCGACGCCGAGTTGATGGAACGGCAGCTGAAAAAAGACGGCATCACTTTTGTTTCGCGGCGGGTTGAAAGCAAAAGCAACTATCTAAAGTCATTGAAGGCGTTCCAACCCGACCTCATCCTGGCCGACTACAAGCTGCCGAAATTCGACGCCTTGCAGGCCCTGGCACTGCGCAAAAAAAATGCACCCTTCACTCCGTTCATCATTGTCACCGGCACGGTCAGCGAAGAGATCACGGTCGAATGCATGAAGCAGGGCGCCGACGACTACCTGCTGAAGGATCGCATGGCCCGCCTGGGCGAAGCGGCCAAGCATGCCCTGGAAACGCGCCGCCTGCAGTCCGAAAAGGCCCGGACGGAAGCAGCACTGCAAGCCAATGAGCAGCTCTATCACGCCTTCATTAATGCCAGTGCTGACATGGCTTTTCTCAAGGACGATCGCTTACGGCACCTGTTGGCCAACAGGGAATTATGCCGCTTTTACGAAAAATCGGAAATCGAGATCATCGGCAAGACCGATGCGGAACTGATGGACAAAAGCGCGGCCGCCCGATGCCGGAAAACCGACAGGCAGGCGCTGGCCGAAAACAGGATCCATGTCAGTGAGGAAACGATCGGCGGCCTGACCTTCGAAACCCGAAAATTCCCGGTAAAACTCACCGACGGCCGCATCGGGGTGGGCGGTTACATCCGCGACATCACGGAACGCAAGCACACGCAGGGACAGATCGAAAAAGCAGCACAAAAATGGAACATCACTTTTGATGCCATCAAGGACGGAATAGCATTGTTGGCGGTTGACCAAACCATCATGCAGGCAAACCAGGCCTTTGCCGACATAATCAACAAACCATTCAAAGAGATCATCGGAAAAAAGTGCTACAAATTGATCCACTCCGATCAACAACCCGACCGGCATTGCCCCTTTAAGAAAATGCTGAAGAGTAAAAAGCGGGAATCCATGGAGCTCGTGATCGCCGAGCGCACGCTTGACATAATTGTCGATCCGATTAAAAATAATGACGGGGCCATAACCGGTGCCGCTCACATTATTAGCGATATCACCGAGCGCAAGCGGGCGGAGGAATTGCAGCAGGCCACATCCAGTCGTCTGGAATTGGCACTCTACTCTGCCAAGGCGGGCACTTGGGACTGGAATGTTCTCACCAACCATATCGAATGGTCGCCGCAGATGTTTAAATTGTTTGGACTCGATCCGCAGTCAAACAGCGCTTCGTTCGCATCGTGGCGGACAGTACTGTACCCGGAAGATCGGGAGGGTGCCGAAAACAGTATTGATCAGGCCTTGAAACAACACAAAACCCTGGACAGCGATTATCGGATCATATTGCCCGGCGGCCAGATCCGCTGGATCAACGCCGTGGGTGTAGGTGTTTATGACAATTCAGGCCGTCCCATCCAGATGATCGGCATCTGTCAGGATATCAGCGAACGCAAGCAAACCGAGAAATCACTGTACGAAAGCGAAAAAAAATACCGAGAACTGGCCGAGCTCCTGCCGCAGACGGTTTTCGAAACCGACCTGCAGGGTATGCTGACCTTCGTCAACTGCGCCGCCTTTGCATCCTTCGGCTACCATAAAAACGATTTCAAGGGCGGGCTGCAGATCTGGCAGATGCTTGTTCCCGGAGACCGAACGCGCGCCGCCACAAACATAAAACGGCTTATGGCCGGTGCATCCACCGGCGGCAACGAATATACCGCCCTGCGCAAAAACGGATCAGAATTCCCCATTCTCCTCTATTCGGCACTCATCCAGACCTCAGGACAACCAACCGGTATTCGCGGTATTCTGGTTGACATCACCGAGCGCAAGCAGGCCGAGAAACAAATCCAGGCATCCTTGCATGAAAAGGAAGTGCTGCTCAAGGAGATCCACCACCGGGTGAAGAACAACCTGCAGGTCATCTCCGGGCTGCTGACCCTGCAGGCGGCGCAGATCAACGACGAGCGGCTACAGCGCATGATCAAGGAGAGCCAGAGCCGCATCTGGACCATGGCCCTGATCCACCAGACGCTCTACCAGTCGGGCAACATGGCCAGCATCAACATGGCCGACTATATCCGCAGCCTGTGCGGCAACCTGCTCAGCTCACACGCCCAACTGGCCATGCCGCCGAATATTATCTTCGATGTGCTGCCCTTGCAGCTGAGCATCGACAAAGCCATCCCCCTGGCCCTGATCATCAACGAACTGGTGACCAACGCCATGAAGCACGCTTTCGCCGACGGGCGGACGGGGGAGATTCGCATTGGGTTGCAAGAGTATAGGGACAGGTCGCGACCTGTCCCTACCGACCTGGGCCGTGTCTATACCTTCGAACTGACCGTCGCCGACAACGGCGTTGGCCTGCCTGCCGGATTTGATGCGAAAAACCAGAAAAGCCTTGGCCTGCAATTGGTCGGCATGCTGACCCAGCAGCTGGCGGGGCAGTTCGCCATGGAATCAACCGCCGGCACCGCTGTTCACATCCTTTTTGATCAAAATGAAAAAACTCAAGAACAATCCTGATCCCGGCCCGTTGCGGGTGCTGATCCTGGAGGACAACCCCGTAGACGCCGAACTGGTCGAACGCGAGCTGCGGCGGGCCAAGATCGCATTCACTTCCAGGATCGTGGAGGGAAAGAGGGCATTCGCCAAGGCCCTGGCCGATTTCCTGCCCCAGGTCATCCTGTCCGATTTCAAGCTGCCTGCGTTCGACGGACTGGCCGCCCTGGAGGTCGCACGCCAGAAAGCGCCTGACATTCCGTTCATCTTCGTCTCCGGATCGATCGGCGAAGAGAAGGCCATCGAGATGCTTTCCCGGGGGGCTTCCGATTACATCTTCAAGGACAACCTGGCCCGGCTGGGCCCGTCGGTCAACCGGGTGGTCGAAACCGCGCGCCTGAAGCTGGAAAAGAAAAACAACGAAGAGGAATTGCAGCTCCTGGCCCAGGCGGCCGACCGCTTCGTTCATTTCAATGACCTGGACAAAGTCTACGATTATCTGGCCAAGACGATTTGCGCCATATCCGGAGCCGATTACCTGCTGCTCTCCCTCTACGACGAGAAACTGCAGGCCGTACGCCCCAAGATCATCACGGGCTTCGAGCCGTTCCGGGAAACCATGCGCCGCCGCTTCCACATCGACCCCATGCAGATGGTCTTCTATCTCAAAGACATGCGGCCGGACGATTTCAGCGACTTCGTTTCCCGGCGGCTGCTGCCGGCAAGCGACGGCCTGTACGGTCTTTTCAACCGCAAGCTGCCGCGCTCGCTGTGCCGCTCCATCGAGAAGCTATTGGCCATCGACAGCATGCACACCATGGGTTTCTCCTGGGAAAATAAGCTTTTCGGCGGCGTCACCGTATTTTTCAAAAAAGGCAACAGGTTGAAAAATGCCTCCCAGATCGAAGCGCTGGCCAACTTGGCCGCCGTGGCCATCAAGCGGCTGATGGCCGAAAGATCCCTGCGCTCCGGCGAGGAGCGTTTCCGTCATATTTCCGCGACGATTTCCGACATCTCCTATTCCTGCCTTCTTGACAAGGAAGGAATGTATTCGTTGTCATGGATGACCGGCGCCGCCGAGCGCATCACCGGCTACACCATTGAAGAACTCATCGCCATGAAATGCTGGGGCAAGCTGGTGCTGACGGAAGAAATTCCCGAGTTCGAAAAACACGTCACCGGGCTGACCACTGGCAACAGCGGCATCTGCGAACTGCGCCTGCGCCACAAAAACGGCAATGTCATCTGGGTGCAATCGTTCGCCGAATGCACAACAAATCCGGAACCACCGCAACAGCCGATCCTTTATGGCGCGCTGGTGGATATCAGTTCGCGCAAGCAGGTTGAAACCGCGCTGCGCGAGAGCGAAACAAAATACCGCACCCTGGTCACTCAGAGCCCGGACGGCATTTTCGTCGTCGACCTGCAGGGGAATTTTCTGTCCGTCAACCAAGCCATGTGTGATGGGCTGAGCTACAGCGAAGCGGAATTCCTTTCCCTGAAAATCGGGGACATCGTGCCCGCGCAATACATGGAGCTCCATAAACAGCGGTTGGCCGTCATCCTGAAGGGGGAAACAAAAAATGAGGCCGCGGAATACATGGTGAAAGGAAAGGACGGGGAACCCCATTATATCTCCATTCTTTCCGCCCCCTTTTACAAGGGCAACCAGCTCATCGGCTTTCAGGGAATTGCCCGCGACATCACCGAAAAAAATAAAATGGAAATCCGCCTGCGCGAATCCGAAGAATACTACCGCACCCTGGTGGAGACCTCGCCCGACGCCATCATCATTATCGACGCCGGCGGCCGGGTCACTTTCGCCTCGCCTAAAACCAGCGAAGTCTTCGGCATTCCAAGCCAAAACAATTTAGCGGGGCTCTCGATCGCTGATTTTGTCGAACCCGGAGAAATTTCCAGGGTGCAGGCAAGGATGGTCGAGATCCTCTCCGGCCACTCGCTGCCGCAAATCAATGAATACAGGCTGCTGAAACACGATCGCCGGCCGTTTTGGGGGGAAATTTCGTCGTCGCCGCTCCGCGATGCCGCGGGACGGAATATCGGCCTGCTGCTTGTCTGCCGCGATGTATCCGATCGCAGGCGGTCAGAGGCCAGGCTGCGCGAAAGCGAGGAAAAATACCGCCTGATCGCCGACAACACGGCCGAAACCATCACCGTGCTGGACCAGGATCTAAGATTCACCTACGTCAGTCCATCCATATTCAAGTTGCGCGGCTACACGGTCGAGGAGGCGCTGAGCCTGACCCTGCAGCAAACGCTGACCGCGGATTCCTATGCAAAAATCCAGGAAGTTTTCAGCGAGGAAATGGCGCTGGAGGCGAGCGGGGGCGCCAATCCCCAGCGCAGCCGCTCCCTGGAATTGCAGGAATACCGCAAGGACGGATCCATCGTCTGGGTTGAAAATTCCCTGTCGCACCTCCGCGACGCACAGGGAAGAGCCATCGGTTTCCTGGCTGTTTCCAAAGACATCAACGAACGCAAGCGCGCGGAAACAATCCAGCACATCCAGTATAAAATCGCCAATGCCGTGGTTACGGCTGAAACTTTCTTGACTCTTTTCGAAACGGTAAGAAAAGAATTGGGTGCACTGCTCGATACGACCAACTTTCTGATCGCTCTATACGATGAGGCAAGCGGCATGCTTTCCGCTCCTTTCGAAAAAGACGAAAAAGATGCCGTGCCCCAATGGCGCGCCGAAAAATCGCTGACCGGCCTCGTGATCCGCCAGAAGCAGCCCCTGTTGTTGAGCAAGGAACAGATCCGGCAGATGGCCCAGTCTGGAACGGTCGTTCTGATCGGTTCGCGCGCTGAAACCTGGCTGGGCGTGCCGCTGCTGATCAACGAAAAAGCGCTGGGGGCGATCGTGGTGCAGAGTTATGACAAGGCGGATGCCTATGACCAAAGCAGCATCCATGTATTGGAAATGGTCGCCAGTCAGTTGAGCATATACATCGAGCGCAAGCGGTCAGAAAAAAACCTGCAGGATACATTGGACCGGCATATCGCCACCCTGAAGGCGATTCCCGATTTGCTTTTTGAAGTGGACCGCTCGGGACGGATATTTGCTTACAACGCCCCCAGCGACAGAAGCCTTTATGTCGCCCCCAATACATTTCTAGGCAAAACCATCGATGAAGTGCTGCCGCCTGAAGTTGTTCAAATCATTCATGAGGCCCTGGATGAAGCGTTTCAAAACGGTTTTCACCGTGGTGCCGTTTACAGGCTGGACCTGCCAAGCGGCGCCGCCTGGTTCGAGTTGTCCATCGCCGTCAAAGGGGAAGGTGGACAGCCCGACAGCCGCTTCATGGTCACCGCCCGCGACATCAGCGAACGCTATCAAGCCGCGGAGCAGCTCAAGGAACGCGACCGGCTGCTGCAAAACCTGTCCGCGCAGATTCCCGGCATGATCTTCACATTCCTGCGCAGAACTGACGGGTCATATTGCATTCCCTACAGTTCAAATGCCATCCAGGGCATATTCGGCGTTTCGCCGCCGGACGTGATCAAGGATGCTGCCGCTATTTTCAAGCCGATACTTGCGGACGACCGGCAAAAGGTCAAAGCGGCCATCGAAATTTCGGCGCGAATGCTAACGCCCTGGCGGGCTGAATTCAGGGTTCAGCTTCCGGGACAACCGGTGCGCTGGATGACGGGCCAGTCCGATCCGTACAAACTGGCGGATGGAAGTATTCTCTGGTACGGCTTCGCCAATGACATAACCGAGCACAAGCATGCAGAAGAGCATATTCGCTCATCTCTCAAGGAAAAAGAAGTGCTGCTGCAGGAGATCCACCACCGGGTCAAGAACAACCTGCAGATCATTTCCGGGCTGCTGACCCTTCAGGCCGAACAATCGGCCGGAAAATCCCTGGCTGAAATTTTCCGGGAAAGCCAGGACCGCATCCGCTCCATCGCCCTGATCCACGAAAAGCTTTACCGCTCGCACAACCTGGCCGAGATCGCTTTCGATGATTATTTGCGCGCTCTGGCCGAAAACCTTTTCATTTCACACGGCGTCAGCGCCGGCACCATTGCCATCAAATACGAAATGGAACCTATTTTCTTCACCATCGAAAAAGCGATCCCGCTGGGACTGATCGTCAATGAACTGGTTACCAACGCCCTGAAGCACGCTTTTCCGGACGGGCGGCGGGGGGAGATCCGCATCGGGTTGCACGGGCAGAAGGACTCCATGTTCATCGGTGTGAAGACGGACAGCGGCAAGCTGTACCGCCCGCCCATCTGCGAACTGATCGTCGCCGATGACGGCGTCGGTCTTCCGGCCGGCCAGGTTCCCGAACAGCAAAAAACGCTGGGCATGAACCTGGTCTCCATGCTGGCCAACCAGCTGCAGGCCGAGCTCAAGGTCAAGACCGGCCCGGGCACGGAATTCCATCTTCTCTTCCCTGGAATTCCGACCGACAAAAACGGCAAGGGCAAGGATCATGGCGGCTGAAAAAGGATTGAAGCAGGAAAAAGCGAACGGCAAAAAAGACGTTTCGTCCCGCAGCATACACCTGCCCTGGCCCGTTCTGGTGGTGAACTTCATCTTAATGGCGTTCATTATGATTGCCGGTTTTCTGTATACGCAGCGGCAAATCAGCCGGATCAAAACTGAAAAGATTAATGAATTGCGGGCCATCGCTACTTTGAAAATGAATCAAATAAACGCCTGGCTGCAAGAAATAGTGGATGACGGGCGTTTCCTGCGCAGCGTTTTGAATTTCGGAAGCATGTTTCATGAAAACAGGGGCATCAAGCAGCAAAGTGAAAATCAAAAAACTATCGCATCCTGGATCCGTGCTATCCAGAATTTCGAAGGCTTCGCCTCGATCCGCTTCCTCGACGGTCAGGGCCAATTGCTGTGGCCGCCAGGGCCAAGGCAAGTGCCCCCCAACCCGGAAGATATCCGGATTGTCCGGGCCATTCTGGCCACAGGCGAGGTTTCGCTTTCCGACCTGTACTATTCAAGGTCATTGGGCCGGATCAATCTGGACCTGCGGGTCCCGATCAACCTGAATCCCGAAAAAGCTCACCAGCATCATGGTGCATTGATCCTCAGCATCGATCCCGGACATTTCCTCTTCCCCCTGATCCAGTCCTGGCCCACCGCCAGCCCATCGGCCGAAACCCTGCTCGTACGCCGCGAAGGCGATGAGGTGGTCTATCTGAACGAGCTGCGCCACCGCCGCCATACGGCCCTGCGCCTGCGCCATCCGTTCGCCAAAAAAGAGACACCGGCCGTCCGGGCGGCGCGCGGCGAGGTCGGTTTCGTCGCGGGCCCGGATTACCGAGGCGTCCCCGTCTTGGCCGACATCCACCACGTTCCCGGCACCTCCTGGTCGCTGATCGCCAAGATCGATCAGGACGAAGTCCGCAACCTGGTGGCCCGCCAGCAATGGGTGATGTATGCCCTAACCTTGGCGGTTTTTTTGCTTGTCACCTTTTCGATTGCCTATTCCTGGCGCCGGCAGCAGGTCAGTTTTCTGCGCCGCCAGCTCACTATTGATGCCGCTTTGCAGGAAAGCGAAAACCGCTATCGCCAAATGGTTGAGCACCAGGGGGAAGGCATCGGCATTACCGACCGGGAAGAAAAATTCATTTTCGCCAATCCGGCCGCCGAGGAGATCTTCGGCGTGACGCCCGGCAGCCTGACCGGGCGCAACCTGAAGGAATTCCTGCCCACCGACGAATTGAGCCGGGTGGAGGAGCAAAGCCGTAGCCGCGGCCGGGGGGAAAAAGGGAACTACGAACTGCGCATCCGCCGGCCCGACGGCACGGAACGCACACTGCTGGTCACGGCCATGCCATCGCCGGACACGCAGGAAGAAGCTTCAGGGGCTTTCGCCATTTTCCGTGACATCAGCGACCGCAAGCGCGACGAGGAGAAGATCCGGAAAATGCTGGCTGAAAAGGAACTGCTGCTCAAGGAAGTTCACCATCGGGTGAAAAACAACATGCTGGTCATCGGCTCGCTGCTGCAGATCCAGGTGCAACGGATCAACGACCCGAAAACCATCATGGTCCTGCAGGAAAGCCAGAACCGCATCCGCGCCATGATGACCATCTATGAAAAACTCTACCGGAAAATGGATATGACCCACATCAGACTCGGAGAATATTTCAGCGAATTGGCCAAGTCCCTGTTCGCGGCCTACAACACCCGGCCGGGAAGGATCGATCTGGAAACCGCGATCGCCGATATCGAACTGGACATCGACCGCACCATACCCTGCGGCCTGATCATCAACGAGCTGGTCAGCAACGCGCTGAAATACGCCTTCCCGAACGACCGCCATGGCCGCATCCGGATCGAATTTTGCGAGATCACAGCCGGTGATGGGGACACGGCGCGCCGTGCCCCTTCAAAACTAGCCCTTCAACCGCTGTACACCTTAACCGTATCCAACAACGGCGTGCCGCTGCCCGCGGGCTTCGATATTTCCACCAGCACAAGCTTCGGCCTGCAACTGGTCGGCATGCTGGCCGGCCAGTTGGGCGGCCGCTTGAGAGCCAGCAGCGAGGCCGGGACGGAATTCCGGGTCGCCTTTCCCAAGATGCAATCAAAATAAGGAGGAGCAGAAGCATGGCCAAAGCCAAGATCCTGATCGTCGAAGACGAAGCCATCATCGCTTCGGTCATCGCCGGGGCCCTGAAAAAATTCGACTATGAAGTGATCGACATCCTCAATTCGGGCGAAGCGGCCGTGGCCGAGGCATTGGAGAAAAAACCCGACCTGATCCTGATGGATATCCGCCTGCAAGGCGCCGTGGACGGCATCGCCGCCGCCGAGCAGATCCTGGAGCACCTGGATATCCCGATCATCTACTTGACCGCCTATGCCGACGAACCCACCCTGGAGCGGGCCAAGAAAACAAAGCCCTATGGCTACATTCCCAAGCCCTTCCAGGAGATCGAGCTGAAGACCACCATCGAAATGGCCCTGTACAAGCACGGCTTCGAAATGAGGCTCAAGGAGAGCGAGGCCCGGTTCCGCTCCCTGTTCGAAAATTCCCAGGACGTGATCTACATTTCCGACAAGTCGGGAAGCCTGCTGGAGATCAATCCGGCCGGATTGAAACTATTCGGTTATGAACGCAACGAGCTACTGGGAAGCCAGCCGGATCGGCTCTATGCCGATCCCCGAGATCGAAAAATATTTTTTACTCAGATTAAAAGCAAAAAAAGCCTGAAAGAATACGAACTGAAACTTAAAAACAAGAAAGGCGACATCATCCAGGGCATGGAAACCGCCAATGCCATGGTCGACAAGGACGGAAAAATAAGCGGCATCCAGGGCATCATCCGCGACGTCACCGAAAAAAAGAAACGCGAGGAGACGCTCACCCTGCTGCAGACGGCGATCCACTCATCCAGCGAGTCGGTGCTCATCACCGACCGCCAAGGCGTCATCGTCTACACCAACCCGGCCTTTGAGATCTTGACCGGCTACAACTCGGTGGAGGCACTGGGCAGGAATATCAATTTCCTGAAAAGCGAAAAAATATCCGATGAAGCCACCCGGCAGATGTGGGAGATCATCGCCAGCGGCAGGTCGTGGGCGGGAGAATTCATCAACCAGCGCCAGGACGGCTCGCAGTACCACCAGCGCAGCATCATCTCCCCTGTATTTGACGACAAGGGAGCCATCAGCCATTACGTCAGCATCGCTTCCGACTTCACCAAGGAAAAGAGGCTTGAGGAGCAGCTGATCCAGGCCGCCAAGCTGGATTCCCTGGGACGCCTGGCCAGCGGCATCGCCCACGACTTCAACAACTACCTGACCATCATCAACGGCTACTCCGAGATGCTGCTCTACGAAAATGAAAGCAACAGCAACAGCGACCGCCTGCGCCTCATGCTGCAGGCGGGGATGAACGCCTCCAAACTGGTGGCCAAGATCCTGGGATTCAGCCGCCACCAGGCCGCCGCGCCCACGGTCCTCGACGTCAACCGCACCATCAAGGACCTGGAGCGAATGGTGCGCCGTCTCCTGGGAGAGGGGATCGAACTCCAGCTTGAGCTGCATGCCGACGCCGGCCGCATGCTCATCGACTCCGCGCAGATCGAACAGGTGCTGATCAATCTGGTGCTTAACGCCCGCGACGCCATGCCCGCCGGTGGGAGGCTGACCCTCGAATCACTGCCGATGCGCGTCGACGAAGCCCTGGCCGCCGAGCATCCGGGGCTGTCGGCCGGTGACCACACGGCCATCCGCGTGCGTGACAGCGGCACGGGCATGACGCCCCAGGTTCTGGCGCGGGTTTTTGAGCCGTTCTACACCACCAAGCCCAAGGGCGAGGGCACGGGCCTGGGCCTGGCCTCGGTGTTCGGCATCGTCAGCCAGAACCACGGCGCGGTCTGGGCCGAGAGCGAAGCGGGCCAGGGCTCAACATTCATCATCATCCTGCCGCGCATCAGCGAGACGTCGACCCAGGAGCCGGCGCCGGGCGCAGAGCGGCGTTTCGACGGCCGCTCGGTGCTGCTGGTCGAAGACGAGCAGGACATCCGCGAGCTGATGCGCGAGATCCTGGAATCCATGGGCCTGGCGGTGCAAATGGCCGCCGACGGCAAGCAGGCCCTGAAAATCGCAGAAGAAATGAAACGCATCGACCTGCTCTTCTGCGATGTCGTCCTGCCCGGCATTTCAGGAGTCGAAGTCGCCACCCGGGTCCGGAAACTCCATCCCGGAGCAGCCGTGATCTTCACTTCCGGCCACAGCGAAGGGTACTTGAAGCGCGCCGGCTTGGAGCTGCCCAAGGTGCATTTTGTCGAAAAACCCAGCTCGCGCGCATCGATCATGGAGAAGATCGGCGAGGTTCTGGGCTGAATCAGGAATTCGTTTGCACCTGGCAGGGTCCGTGCGCCGGGTGCATGCAAGCCTGATGGGCCGGCCTCTGAGGCCCGACCATTCCCATGGTCTTGCATCCCAGCAGCACGTTTTCTTCAAGCCGCCCCCGGCCCAGCACGATCAATTTTGGCCGGATCCATTTCATTTTGCTTTTCACGATTTTCCTCCGATTTTGCTGCCGAGGAATTTATCCAGGGCATCAATGAATTGCAGGGCCGGGGTCATGGTCATAGTCCTTCCACCCGGGCAATGTGGCGCTTGTTCACATGAATGCGGGAGTGATCGTCCTGGAAGAAAGCGACGAAACGTTCCGCATCGTTGAGCAGATCGATCGGCCGGGAACGCCAGGCATGGCGCGGCTCGCATGAAACCAGTTGCAGCGCGGCGCCGTTCTGCAAATGCAACTGCAGCGGCCGACCGCCGCTCATATCCATTACCGGCGCTTCCCGCACGGTCAGGATCTGGTTGACATGGACGATGAAAAACTCGCCGCTGGCCTTGTCGCGCAGGGGCAAGAAGGAGTGCACCGAGTTGAGATACTCGGACAGGCTCTCTTCGCCGCAGCGCCGCGGCGAGTAAAAGCTGAGGTAAAACAGGCACGGCTGCGGTTGATCCCCGGCGTAAAGGAAAGTGACATCGGCCGTGACCTCGCGCTTGGGCACGCGCAGCTCATTAGCCAGACTCAATTCCAATTCCGTGCCGCCCAGAGCTTGAACTGTTCCCATTTCCATAAGGTTTCCCATGTTTTCCCCCCGATTCTCCTTGCGCCCCATCACAGGGATTGTACCAGCTGATAAGCTTCAGCCTCTCTCCAGTATTTTGAATAGGACTGGACCTTGGAGAGGGTCAGATCGTTGGCCAGGCCGATGGCCTGCATGCGAAATCCGGCGAAGCTCAGCAGCTTGGCCTTGCCCTCTTCGCGCCGGTAGCTCTTGACAAACGGTTCCGGGGACGCGGCCATGAGCTGCAGGCTCTGCACTACGTGCACCATTTCGTGGCGGTAAACCGACTCGTCCGTTCCGCTGAGCGTGGTGGGGAAAAGGCTGTAGGCCCAGCCGAGAACGTGGCTGGCCAGTGGCGTGTCGGCCTCGAAAGCCAGCATGCCGTTGCGCAGCGAAACCCGGTCCGACTTTTTAAAGCTGAGCGCCAGGCTGATGGCATCACGCGGCGACACCGTGACCCGCAGCAGCGAACGTTTTTGCCGCGCCAAGGGCGTGGCGACCTCGATACGAACCAGGGGCAGGGAAAAGCCGAGATAGGAGAACGGTCCTTCTCCGGATGTGACATTGTCTATCACCGAGGCCGAGAGATTGGCCAGCAGGATGCCGCCGAAAACGCGATCGGCGGCGACCAGTTTCTTTGATTGATAGAAGCCGTATCCCGAAGCCGACCCGTAAGCCAGGCACTTGACCGCGTCCTTGAAGTTGTGCACCTGGCCCTGAAGGAAACCGCGCACCAGAGTGGTCACCCCGCTGCCCATGACATTTCCCAGTATTATCGTACCCTCGGTTACCGCCGAGAGCTTGTGGGCCGGAAAAGCGAGCAAAGCCGCCAGTAAAACCGCGACCGCCAATGACTTGATTGTTCTTTTTTTCATCGTCCACCTCCAGTGGTTTGTTCCACTCCAGGAGGTGCACGGATCGTACCAAGTCCAAATATGTCCCGAAATGCTTTACTGACAATGATTTTGCTTTATATGTCCATGCCATGCCGCAGAAAGGCCGGCCGCGACAAACATTGCAGCCCGCGAAAGCAATGAGCCGGAGACGCTCTATATCACAGGGTATTCACCAAGCAAGCAACTTTTGTCCATAAGAAACGAATGGCGCAGGGTGTGGGGGAATCGGTTTAAAATGGAAAAGAGGATGCCGCGGCGTCTGGAGGATTTCAGCCGGCTTTCAGGATTTTTTTTTCTTTTCGCGCACCAGGCGCTTGTTCAGGGCCTGGCGGGTAACCCCCAACAGCGAGGCGGCGATGCCTTGGTTGTCCTTGGCCTGTTCCAGGGCACGGCGGATCAGAAATTCCTCGGCCTGCTTGAGGGTCGGTAGGTTCGCCAGATAGGCTTCGGTGCTCAGGCCCGCCGCATCCGGGCCCTTGGCTGAAGCATTCAGAGAACCGGCGCCGATCGCTTTGCGGAAGCTTTCCATGGAAAGCACCCCGGCACGGTGGCGGGAGACGGCGTCGGCAACCAGGGTCTGCAGTTCGCGGACATTGCCCGGAAAATCGTAGGCGGCAAGGAGGGCCAACAGTTCGGGCGGCGTCGTCGGAATCCGCTTGCGCAGCGCTTGAGCCGATTCTTCCAGGAAATGGCCCAGGAGCATCGGGATGTCATCCCTGCGTTCGCGCAGCGGCGGGACGACGACCACGTGGGTGTTGAGCCGGAAATAAAGGTCGTTGCGGAAGGACCCCTTTTCGACCAGCTTCTTGAGGTCGTGGTTGGTCGAGCAGACGATACGGGCGTTGGTTTTTTTCGGCTGGTCAATCCCCAGGGGATAATACTCCTTTTCCTGGATGAGACGCAGAAGCTTGACCTGGGAAGTGGGGTTCAGATCGCCGATTTCATCAAGGAATAGGGTGCCGTCCTGGGCCTGGGAGATCAGGCCGTCGCGATGGGCTTCGGCACCGGTGAAGGCCCCCTTTTTGTGGCCGAAGAGGGTGTCGGAGAACATGTTGTCGTCGAGCCCGGCCACATTCACGCCGACGAACGGGCGATGGGGGTCGCCGGCCAGGTGGAGAGCGCGCGCGACCAGTTCTTTGCCGACACCCGTTTCCCCGACGATCAGGGCGGGATAAGGTGATTCGGCAACGACTTCGATGTATTTGAAAAGGGCGAGCATTTTCCGGCTGCCGGTGACCAGGTGGGCGAAAGCGCCGGGAGTGCGCAGGCCTTCACTCAGCAAGTGCCGGGTAAGGGATGACACTTGATCCTGCAAGCGCGCGATTTCCAGGGTGCGCTGCAAACTGGAGATCAGGCGGCTTTTTTCCACCGGCTTGACCAGGTAGTCGCTGGCTCCCAGGCGCATGCACTCGACCGCGGTCCCGATATCGTTCACGCCGGTGACGATCAGGACCGGCACTTCCGGAAACTCCTGCTTGATCTGGGTCAGCAGCTCCCGGCCGCCGAGAAAGGGCATGTTCATGTCGGTCAGCACGGCCGCGGCCCGGTTCTCCCGCAGGAACGGGAGCACGCGGCGGCTGTCATCCAGGGTGACGACCGTTTCGATCCCGGCTCCCTTGAGCAGGCCGCTGTAAAGAAGCAGGACCTGGGTTTCGTCGTCGACCAGCAATATGGGCAATGGATCATTGCGCTTTTCGTCCATGGCTTCCCCTTTTTTTATCATACTGGTTCCCCCAGCTAAAGTCAATTTCACCGGGCCGCGCTGATGCCCTAAAGGCCCGATAGTTATTTGTAACCTTTTTGCCAAATGCAGGTATTCCTTTTATAATGAAAACAAAACAAGGGAGTGGCGATGCCGGACGATGATCAGGTGATGGCGCAGGTGCGGGAAGGCCGGGTGGAAATGCTGGCCATCCTCTTTGAAAGGCACCACGTCCGCCTGTTCAATTTTTTTCTGCGCCTGACCGCCAGCCGCCCGGTGAGCGAAGACCTGGTGCAGGAGGTATTTCTGCGCATACTCAAATACCGCCTCACCTACCGCGGCGACAGCAAGTTCTCCACCTGGATGTACCAGATCGGCCGCAACGCCCATATCGACCACCTGCGCGCCCGCCGCCCGGAAATTTCCATCGACGAGGTCTGGGAGCAGGAACCCAGCCCTCAGCCCCTGCCGCCGCAAAAAGCCGAAAGCGAACAGGAGGCCGACCTGCTGTCCAGGGCATTGGAAAGGTTGCCGCTGCGCAAGCGCGAAGTGCTGCTGCTGTCGCGCTTTCAGGACCTGAAATACCAGGAGATCGCCACCCTGCTCGCCTGCAGCGTCGAATCGGTGAAGGTGCAGGTGCACCGCTCGCTCAAGGACCTGCGCCGGCATTACCTGGACCTGCAAGGAGGAACACGATGAACTGCCAGGAAGCCAAAAAACGGATACCGGATTTGCTCCACGATGGCCTCGAAGGCGGCCAGGCCGAAGAGCTCAGGCAACACCTGCATTCCTGCCCCGCCTGCTGGCAGGAATGGCAGGAGCTGCACGAAACCTGGACCCGCCTGGGCATTTTGCCCGAGGAGCAGCCCAGCCCGGAGCTGCGCCGAAATTTTTACCGCCAGCTCGAACTCCACCGCCTTGAAGCGGCCCATGCCGTTCCGCAATCGTGGCGGCGGCAACTGCGCCGTTTTCTGCCGGACTTGCGCCCGGCGGCGCGGGTTCTGCGCCCCGCCGCCCCGGCCCTGCGCCTGGCGGCCGCGACCCTGATCGTCATTGCCGGATTCGGCGCCGGGTTCTTCATGGGCGGCGGCCAAAAGAACGATCCCGGAAAGCTCGAACGCCTGAGCCGGGAAGTCAACAACCTGCAGCAGCAGATGACCCTCTCGCTTCTCAACCAGCCCTCGGCATCCGCCCGCTTGCAGGGAATTGCACTGACCTCCCGCGTGCAGGACCCCGCCCCGGCCCTGATCGCGGCACTGCTGGAAACTTTGCACAACGACCCCAGCGTCAACGTGCGCCTTTCAGCGGTGGACGCCCTGTACCTGTTCAGCGACCGCGAGCCGGTGCGCGCGGCCTTGACCGCAGCGCTGGGCCAACAGAGTTCGCCATTGGTGCAGATCGCCCTGATCGACTTGATGGTGTCGCTCAAGGAAAGGCGCGCCGCGGCGGCCTTAAAGAAACTGCTGACCGACAAGAAGATCATCCCCGAAGTCCAGCAAAGAGCCCAGCTTGGCATCAATAAAATCATATGAGCCCGCGAAGGGAAAAAACCGCTTCCTCGCCCTCTCCGGCTGTAACCTTTGTGCTGCGGCCGGGTATTACCTCCCTGAACGCCCAAGAGGCAAGGAGGTAAAATGAAAAAATTAATCCCGGCCCTGCTGCTGATTTTTCTGATCCCGGCCCTGGTATCGGGTCACGAGACATACCGCCTGGAGAAAAAAGACGCCATCCAGCAGGTTTTCCAGTTCAGTTTTCCCGAAAAGGAAAAGACCGTCAAGATCGACAATGTTTTTGGTTCAATCACCGTCAGCGGCGCGTCAGCGACCTCGGTGCGCCTGGAGGCGAAAAAAAGCCTGCGCGCCGACAGCCAGGACGACCTGCTCAAGGCCGAACGCGAAGTCACCCTGGAAATGGCCGAAAAGGACAACCAGTTGGATATTTATGTCGACGGCCCTTTTCGCTGCCGCAACGGCTCCCATGACCGGCCCGACCGCGATTATGTAGTGACCTATGATTTCACGCTGGAGGTTCCGAAGCAAACCAACCTGATCCTGAAAACCGTCAATGCCGGCGACATCCTGGTGCAGAACGTCAAGGGAGATTTCACCATCCGCAACGTCAACGGCCACATTGAGATGAAAGGCATCTCGGGCCCGGTCAACTGCAAGACGGTCAACGGCCGCATCCGCACCGTTTTCCGGGAAAACCCCGCCGCCGCCTGCGTTTTCTCCACGATTAACGGCGACCTGGATATCAACTTCCTCCCCGGCCTCGCCGCCGATTTCCAGCTGAAGACCTTCAACGGCGAAATTTTCACCGATTTCCCGGTCAGCTACCTGCCGGCCAGGGCGGGAACGGAAAAGCGGGAAAAAGGCCACTATGTCTACCGCAGCCACAGCTTCCAGGGCGTGCGCGTGGGCAATGGCGGGCCCGAGATCAAGATGGAAACGCTGAACGGCGATATCGTCATCGCCGGCAAAAGCAACTAGATATAAGGAGATCTACATGACAACTATGAAAAAAGTATTTTTCTTGCTCCTGGTCCTGGCGGCTGCCACCGCCGCGCTGTGGAGCCAGGCTGCGTCACCTGACCGCGTCGTCGTTCCCTTCAGCGATCCGGGCAAGCCCGGCCTGGTCAAGGCCAGCCTGATCAACGGCGGCATCATCGTCAAGGGCTATGACGGCAAGGAAGTGATCGTCGAGGCCAAGCCGCGCGGCCGCGTCATCGCGGATGAGGATGAAGAAGACGATGAAAAAGATGAGGACGAGATCGATGATGATAGGGACGCGAGAAAGGACAAGCACGCGGGCATGCGCCAGCTGAAAAGCACCGCCGCCGGTTGGAGCGTGGAAGAAGACAACAATATCATGAAGATCGAAACCAGCTCCTGGAAAGCATCCATCGACCTGGTCGTCCAGGTTCCCTGGGCCACATCGCTGAAGCTGCATTGCGTTAACGGCGGCAGCATCACGGTGGAAAACGTCCGCGGGGAATTCGAAGTCGAAAACGTCAACGGCGCCATCACCCTGTCTCGCATCAGCGGTTCGGCCGTGGCCCAAACCGTGAACGGAGACATCCGCGTCAGCTTCAACAAAATCGACCCCGGCAAGGCCATGTCCCTGATCACCCTCAATGGCGATGTCGACGTGACGCTTCCGGCCGACACAAAAGCCAGCCTCAAGCTGAAGATCGACAACCAGGGAGAAATATACAGCGATTTCGAACTTGCCATGAAAACAACGCCTCAGAAAACAGTCGAAGACAAGCGTTCACATGGCGGGCGCTACCGGGTGACTTTTGAGAATGCCGTCACCGGCACCATCAACGGCGGCGGCCAGGAGATCACGCTGAAAACCTTCAACGGCGACATCCTGCTGCGCAAAACAAAATAAACCGGTTTAAGCAGAAAAATCAGGGGCCGGCCCGGCCGGTCCCTTTTTCATTCAGCGGGAAATTCATCCTCGGCCAGCCAGCGATAAACATTCAGGTCGATGCGGCCGCTCCCAGCCACCGCCACCCCTTCAACCGTCAACAGGCGGCGCTGTTCGGCGAAACCCTTGCCCGGCGGCAGCGAGATCCGGCCATTGGCGCCGATCACCCGCTGCCAGGGCAGCCGGTACTTGTCCGACTGGGAATGGAGGATCCAGGCCACCTGGCGTGCCCCCCAGGGCTTGCCGGCCAGATGGGCGATCTGGCCGTAAGTGGCTACTTTTCCTGCCGGAATGGCTGCGATCCATTGACGGACAGACGCGCAGAAAGGGTCGGCCGTGAAGGTCCCCGAAGAAGGGGCAGCGGGCCGCCGCCCTTTCCATAAGGTATGGCTCGCCAGCTTCGAGCGCAGCGCGCGCGCCATGGCTCAGCATTTCCCCCAAACATGGTCCGGGTGGCGTTTTTCATATTCCCGGGCCGTGGCCTTGGTGATCCGGTGCCAGGGCTGCCCGAGCTTGGCGCCGACCAATGAGGCCAGGGCGCAACGGCACAAGGTGGGATCGATTTCCCGGCGCAACGCGTCGAAGATTTCATACGGATCGCGGCACAGGAAATCCTCTTTGCTGAATATTCCGATCCGCTTCAGCTTCTTTTCGATCACCGGGCCGATATTGGGCAAGGAACGCAGGGAATCGGCTTTGGAAACAACATGGGTTTTCATGGTTCAAGCCACGATATTTTTAAAAAAATAACCGGCAGCAATGATCCCGGCGGCCACCAGCAGCCACTGCACCAGGTACGGTCCCATGCCGACACCGTTCTGCAGCCTGAGTTTTATCTTATCCCGCACCGGCCTGAAAGCAAACAGCAGGGGCAAGCCGCCCATCAGAACGAATGTCACGCCGCAGACCAGCCAACCCCAGGCAAAACCGCCGCCGGGAGGCGCAAAAGCGAACTCCAGGAAATTCCAGCCCAGCGAAAGAAATAGCGCCGGCCAGGCCAGCGGCATCAAGTTGACGCCATCGGGATCGGGGCCGCTGAAAAGGTTGAGGAAAAAACAAGCCATGCCGATGATGATGGCGACCGGCATGACCCACACCCAGGAGGGGGCGGGATGCTCGATGGCGTAGGGGCCGCCGCTGGCGACCATGCCGCCCAGGCGCATGATCGGGCGCATGGCCTGGTACAGCAGGCTGATGCAGAAGGCCACGCCGAAAATGGTGAAAAGGAACAGGATCCCGCGCGCCCGGCCCTTCTCCGTCCGCATGGGCGCAATGCGGGCGTTCGCCCTCATCTGCTCCAGGGAAAAGCGGTTGTTCCACATGGCTCCTCCTTGATCCCGGCGGCAACCGGAACTGCATCCAATTGTAGCACGCCGCGGTTGCAAAAAAAACGCCGGGCGGTTATGATGATTTTTTCAAAATTTGGAATCAATTCTGGAGGTCTGCCGATGTTCAAGGATCACCCCAAGGGATTGTTCGTCGCCTTTTTTGCCAACATGGGCGAACGCTTCGGCTTCTACACCATGATGGCCATCCTGGTTCTGTTCCTGCAAGCCAGGTATGACCTCTCCGCAGAAGCGGCGAGCGGTTATTACAGCTGGTTCTATTTTGCCATTTATGCTTTGGCGCTGTTCGGCGGCATGCTCGCCGACAGCACCAGCAAGTACAAGATGGTCATCCTGTCCGGCATCATCGTCATGTTCATCGGGTATGGGGTGATCGCCATACCGGGAATGCCTCTTCACCTCACCCTGGTCGGCCTGTTCGTCATCGCCTTCGGCAACGGCCTTTTCAAAGGCAACCTGCAGGCGGTGGTCGGTCAACTGTATGACGACCCGAAGTATTCCAAGCTACGGGACACCGCTTTCATGATCTTCTATATGGGCATCAATGTCGGCGCTTTCTTCGCGCCTTTCGTGGCCACGGGCGTTCGCAACTGGTTTCTCAAGACGCAAGGCTTCGCCCATGACGGCAGCCTGCCGGCCATGTGTCATGCCTATTTGAACGGCCGGATGACCGACAGCACCTCGATTGCCAATCTGGAGAGCCTGGCCGGCAAAGTATCGAACCTGGCGGTATCGGGTACGGACCAGCTCAAGGAATTTGCCCAGCATTACATCAACGCCTTTTCCAAAGGATACAATTACGCGTTTGGCCTGGCAGCGGCAGCCATGGTCATTTCGCTGCTGGTTTATGTCGTTTTCAACAAGCACCTGCCCGCCAAGACCAAGAGCTTGGCAAAAAAGACCGAGAAAGCGACGGGTTCTCAGCGGATCGCCAATATGCCAGGCATTGTCATCGGGTTGGTGTTCATCGCCATCACGGCAGCCCTATTTCACTTCGCTTTCCATCAGCTTTCTCTCGGCTTGGCCATGGGCCTGTTCATTGGTTTTGTGGCCTTCATATTCAAGACTTCGACCAAGGAAGAGATGCCCAGTGTTGTGGCCCTGGTACTGGTATTCGTCGTGGTCATCTTTTTCTGGATGTCCTTCCATCAAAACGGCTTGACCCAGACCTTTTTTGCCCGGGACTATACGGTAAAAGAAGTTGGCCCGATCAACAATATCTTCTTCAACCTCAATTCCATCCTGGCCTTTATCGGCTGCGTCGCCGGTCTGGTCCTGCTTATCATTAAAAAGAAGCTCGCGCACAGGACCATCGGCTTGGCCATGTTCGTGGGGCTGGGGGCCCTGACGTATTACTTCGTTTCCGGCTACCAGGTTATGAATCCCATTTCACCGGAGATCTTCCAGTCATTCAACCCCCTGTTCATCGTGGCGCTTACCTTTCCGGTGATGGGCATCTTTGCCTGGCTCAGAAACAGGAATATCGAGCCGTCGACCCCGAGAAAGATCGGCATCGGCATGATCATTGCCGCCATCGGCTTCGTCATCATGCTTGTCGCCTCGCTGGAGCTGGTGGCTCCCAAGCTGATCGCCAGCGAAAATTTGACCGAATGGGGGCGGGTTTCACCCGCCTGGCTCATCAGCAGCTATCTGATCCTGACCATTGCCGAGCTGTTCCTCAGCCCCATGGGCCTTTCGTTCGTTTCCAAGGTCTCGCCGCTCCGTTTCCAGGGCCTGATGCAGGGCGGCTGGCTGCTGGCCACCGCCACGGGCAACAAGCTGCTGTTCATCGGCGGCTTCTTCTGGGATAAGATCGAGTTGTGGCAAATATGGGGAATCTTTATCATCTGCTGCCTGCTCTCGGCCACATTCATTTTTTCGGTGATGAATCGCCTGGAGCGAACGACCAAGGCCTGAGAGGCCTCTATACCTCCGGCACCCAAGCCGGGTACTCGTTGAATGGGACCGGATGCTATCCGGTCGCGGACGCCATGCGTCCGTCTGAGGTCGCGCAGACCTGAGTCCAGAAAGCGGCCTCTTTTTCAATCAGGGCGGCGATAAAATGCTCGTCCCGGGCAACCTTCAGCAACACGGTGTGGCCTGGGCGGAAGCTCCAGTAATGGATCTCCGTCAGGCCGGTGACGGCCAGGATATGCTGCAGCTGGGCGCAATATTTCTCCGGGACCAAACCCGAATCGGCCAGCTGGTGGTCTCTCTCCCCGGGGCACTTGATCTCCACCACGCGGCGCCCATCGGCGCTCAAGCCGTCCAGGCTGGCCCGCATCCAGGCGTATTCCCGCGACTGCACGCAGACGGGATCGACTTCGATACCGGCGTGGCGGACATACTCCCGCCGGGCCAGCGGTTCGAGCATCTTGCCCCGCTGCATGGCGCCGTTGGCCGGCCGTTCTTCGTTTTGCCCGGTCTTGATGCGCAGCAACTGGTGGGCCTTTTGCCAGGGCGAATGGCCCATGATGACCGGGGCATCCGAGGCGCCGATGCCCTGGCGCCGCCAGGAAAGCCATTCATTCGTATTTTGTTCGAACGACAGGGTGAAAAAAAACGGAGTATTTATCGGGGGCATTGTTTCTTGTATCACAGGCCGGACAAAAAAGCAAAACTCGCGGGGAGCGGCGCCGGAAAAGCGCTAAATCAATGGGCGGCGCCATTCTCCTGGACTGCCCCGTCCAGAAGGCGAATGGTGCTTTGGGAAAAGGCGGCGATGGCCGGATCGTGCGTCACCATGAGAATGGTCCGGCCTTCCTTCCACAGCCGGGAAAAAATATCCATGATTTCGTGGCCGCTCTTGGAATCGAGATTGCCGGTCGGCTCATCGGCCAGAATGATCGGCGGATCCATGGCCAAGGCCCGGGCAATGGCCACCCGCTGCTGCTGTCCTCCGGACATTTCGGTCGGCCGGTGCCTGGCCCAGGGCAGCAAGCCCACCATTTCCAGCAACTCATTGACCCGGCGCTTGCGCTCGGTGTTTTTTTTGCCGTTGAACAACATCGGCAGCTCGATATTTTCATAAGCCGAGGCGTAGGGCAGCAAATTGAAATTCTGAAAAACAAAGCCGACCTTGCGGTTGCGGATGGTCGACAATTGGTCGAAGGTCAGCCCGGAAACATTTTCACCATCGAGATAATAAGATCCTTCGGTCGGGGTATCGAGACAGCCGATGATGTTCATCAGGGTGGACTTGCCGGAACCGGATGGGCCCATGATGGAGATGAAGCCGCCTTTCTGCACGGCAATGAAGACGCCCTTGAGGGCGACGAATTCGACTTCGCCCATTTTATACACTTTCGAGATATTGCGGAATTCGATCATGATCCACCTCGGATGCTATTCATAACGCAGGGCGTCGATCGGGTTCTGCCGCGAAGCCCGCAAGGCCGGAAAAATTCCGGAAACAAAGACCAAAACGCAAAGAACCACCAGGAAAATAATCAGGATGTCGAACGAAAAGATCGGCCGCAGCAGGTAGGCTTTTATGCCGAAATCCTCATAACCGACAGGAATCAAGTTCACCAGGCTAACGATATTGAATGCCACCAGGGTCCCCCACAGTGTCCCCTTGAAAAAAATGACGGAGGTCTCCAGGAAGAACTGCATGACAATATGGCGCCGGCGCGCCCCCAGGGCCATCTTGATGCCGATCTCCCGGGTCCGCTCCTTGACAACGGCATACATCAGGTTGGTCACGCCCACGGCGCCGATGAGCAGCGTCAGGCCGCCGATGATGCTCAGAAAAATTTCAATGCCCTTGAATATCTTGGCCCCGGTTTCATAATCCCGGATCGTGTTCCAGAAATTCACGGCATTGGCATCGTCATCGGCGAAGCGGTACTTGCGTCCCAAAATGCGGCGCACCTGGTTCTCCATGAACAAGGCATCCTTGGGATCGGCTGGGCGGATATGAATGCGGTCCAGAAAGCGCTGGAAATCGATCTGGCAGAAAGTGGAGAAAGGGATATAGACGGTTTCCGAATCAGGCCCCTGGTAGGTGGAGCTTTGCTGCTTTTTTTTCATGACCCCGACCACCGTGAAAGGCGTCCGCTCGATGCGAATCTCCTTGCCGACCGGATTGCCGCCGCCGAAGAGCTCCTTGGCCACATTCCAGCCGATAAAGGCCACGCGGCGGGCTTTTTCCTGATCCAGGTCATTGATGAAACGGCCGCCGGCCTGGGGGACCTGGGAACGCATCTCGGCAAAACAGGGGTAAACGCCATTGATCGAGCGGTTGGACTCCTTGCTGTGATAGGAGATACTGTGGTTGTTGTTGGCCTCGGGAGAGATCATGGCAATGCCCGGGATCTGACGCTTGAGCAATTCCAGATCTTCCATGTGGATGTGAATGCGCCGGGCGCGCGGCAGTCCCTGGTAGGGCTTGCTGGTCTGGCCCCGTGATACCATGATGAGGGTGTTGCCCAGACCCTTGAAATTGACGCTGCCGGCGTTGGAAAGACCGCGGCCGAAGGACATCAGCAGCAGCAATGACAGCGCTCCCCAGGCGATGGCGAACGTGATCAGGCTGGTTTTTTCCCGGCGCTTGCGGAATTCATTCCAGAATAAATGCAGAAGCTGCACACGCATGGTTACTTCCTGAGCGCCACGATCGGATCGGTGGCCGCGGCCCGGCGCGCCGGCGTCAGGCCGGACAGGGTACCGATGGCCACGAGGATCAGCACGGTGACGATTCCTACCAGGGGATTGAGCTTGGGGATGCCGATATATTCCTGGAGTTTCTCAACCGGCAGCAGGGCCAGCAGCAATGCCGCCAGGAAGAAACCCATGGCGCCGCCGATCAGGATGATGCAATTGGCTTCGGCAAAAAACTGCCACAGGATATCGCGGCGCTTGGCGCCGACCGCCAGCTTGATGCCGATTTCCCGCACCCGCTCCTCCACCACCACCATCATGATCGAGGCCACCCCCACGCCGCCCACCAGCAGGGTAAACGAGCCGATGATCCCCAGGAAAATGTTGAAGGCCGTAAAGAACACGTTGAACTGCCGCTCGAAGTCGGAAAAATCCCAGACGAACAAGGCGTCCTTGTCCTGGGCATTGAATCCCAGCCGTTCGCCTAAATAGTTCCGCAAGGCGGCGATGGTCTGCTTGGACAGGGCCGGATCGCTCGGCTGGACAATGAAATTCTGGACATATTTCTCGCCGTACAGGGTCATGTAGGTGGTCCAGGGAATGAAGGCGCAATGCGTGTCGCGCTGGCCGTTGTAATTGCTGTTCTGGTCCTTTTCGATCATCACGCCGACGACGGTAAAAGGCACGCCCTCGATCATCACCCGCTGGCCGACCGGGTCCAGGCCCTTGAAGAGGTTTTTGGCGATGGTCGCGCCCAGGAAGCAATTGCGCCGGCGTTCCTGCACATCGATATCATTGATGAAGCGCCCATGGCCCGGGATGGTGTTGCGGATGCTTTCGAACGGCACATCCACGCCGCGCACGGTATTGAGCAGCTGCTCCCGGCCATAGCGAATGTTGCGGCTCGATATGAATTCCGGTGAAAGCGTCCGGACTCCCGGCACCCGTTCCTTGACCCGGCGCAGTTCATCGGGGGTTACCTGGACCGGACGGCCTTTGGGCAGCCCGTTGTATGTCATCGTGGTCTGCCCGGGAAACACCAGGATGATGCTCTGCCCGAGCCCGCGGAATTGCTTCATTTGCTGCTTGCCGATGCCGGTGCCGAAAGCCAGCAGCAGGATCACGGCGAATGTTCCCCAGGTCACACCGGAAAGGGTCAGGATGGTCCGCAGGGGCTGGCGCACCAGGTCGCGGGACAGGTTGCGGAAAAAAGCCAGGATCATTCGATCTCCCGGGGCGGTCGCTCGACCACTGGCTCGCCGGCCCGCAATCCGGAAAGGATCTCGATATTCAAGCCATCGGAAAGCCCGATCTGGACCTCCTTTTTTTCGATTTTACCGTTCCGCATCGTTTCCACGTAACGCTTGTCGTTCTCGAAGGTGATCAACCGTTCCGGGATGATCAGGATGTCTTTTTTGTCCTTGATCTTGAGGTAGGCCGTGGCCGAATACCCGGCGCGCAGCGTGACCTTCCCGGCATCGATAATGGCGATTTCAAGGCCGAACATGGTGGCGTTGCCCTCCTTTTCGGCCTTGGGATAGATGCGCTCCAGCCGGCCGGTCACCTTGGCATCGAGCAGCGCTCCGACCTGGATGTCGGCGATCATGCCCGGCAGCAATTTGCCGACATCGATCTCATCGACTTTCCCTTTGAAGCGCAGCATGCCCATATCGGCCATGGAGCACATTTCGGTGCCGGGCTGGAAATTGGTCAGGGGCACCACGGCATCACCCTCGAAGGCGCTTTGCTGCAGAACGATTCCCGACATCGGCGATTTCACGATGGAGTCCACCGAACGGTTGACCATTTGGATCCGTCCTTTTTCCAGCAGCTCAAAGCGCTCCTGGGCGATTTTGTAACGCAGGGAGGTCTCATTGAAGCGGGACTCCGTCTCCTCCATTTCCGAATCGGAAACCAGCTGCGCCTTGTACATCTTCACTTTGCGGTCCCGCTCATTCTGGATTTTTTCCCTGAGTATCTGCGCGACTTCCATGTTGCGCCGGGCCTCCACGTATTCCAAGGGAGTGGGATTGGGGGAAATCTTGAACAGGGGCTTGTCCTTTTCGATGCGGTCGCCCACCTTGAAGTACACTTCCGCGACGATCCCCGGAATGGTCGACTTCACCTTGATTTCTTTTTCGGGCTCGATGGTGCCTACGGCCAATGCCTTTTCGGAAATGTTCCCTTTTTTGACCGCGACGAATTTCAGGCCGCCATTTTTATCGTTTTTTGGGGAAAAGAGAAAAAGCAGAGCCCCCACCATCAACAGAACCAGAAATCCAATGAGCAAAACTTTTTTGATTTTCATGCGCTACCTCGCTTGGCGGAACTGAGAATAGTAAACGAAATTCCTGGAATAAAAGTTCACCCGCAAACAGGGCGATCCGTCAGCCGAAAAGCAATCAGCAAAGTCCTTTAAACAAATTGCAGGCCGTGACAGCATCTTGGCAATCCGGGAGCAATCCATTAAAATGGCCGCAGCGCTTTTATCTTCAGACAGGAGGAAATGATGCCGTCAATCGGATTGACTCCGCAAGCCATCGCCCGCCAAGCCCTGGAAAAACTGGCCGCCAAGGCCGACCCGGAAAGAGCCCGCCAGGTCCAGAAATACTTCAAGGAAACCGTGCGTTCCTTCGGCATCCCGTCGCCCAGGGTCCGGGCCCTGGCCGCCGAATTGTATCTCGGCGTAAAAAAAGAATGGGGCATCGCCCAGGCGCTCCAATTGTGCGCCATCCTCTTCCCCAGGCCCGAACTGGAAGCCAAGGGCATCGCCGCCCTGATCCTGGCCCGCTACAAAAAAGCGTTCCCGCCCGAACTTTGCGGCCAGGTCAAGGAGTGGCTGGCAAAAAACTATCTCGACAACTGGGCTTCGGTGGACATTTTCTGCCCGGAGATCATGGGCACGCTGCTCCTCCGCTACCCGGAGCTGGTCAAGGAGATCAAAACCTGGCCCCGCCACCCCAATCGCTGGGTCAAGCGGGCGGCGATCGTTTCATTCCTCAAGTTGACAAAGCAAGCCGGCTTCTTGGATATCATCTACCAGCAGGCCATTGCCCTCTTCCCGGTGGCCGACGACCTGATCCAAAAAGCCAACGGCTGGGTCCTGCGCGAAGCCGGCAAGCGCGACATGCCCCGGCTGGAACGGTTCCTGCTCGCCCACGGACCCGACATTCCCCGCACCAGCCTGCGCTACGCCATCGAACGCTTCCCCGAAGCCAAGCGCCGCGAGCTGCTGCTCAAAACCAAGGCGAAAAAAAATTAAAACCTTTGCCCCGGAATCGTTTTATTTTCGGAAACGGCCGCCGCTTTTGCCGATGGACCGGGCACGGGCGTGCGCCACTTTGCAGAAATACTCGCTCCAGGCGTCGAGGCGGCCGCTCTCCAGGTGGGCGTTGGCCGGGCACCACAGGCAGAGGTTGATGATCGGGCAGGAGCGGCATTTTTCCAGAAACTCGGGTTGGGCGGAAGTCATGGCGCGCACCCGGGGAACGAAGCGCTGCCAGGCCTCGGCCAGGGTCATTTTTTTCAGGTCGCATATGCAATCGGGATGCCAGAGCGAAGAGCACAAGCGGAAATAGCCGTCATAGCTGACGGCAAAGCTGGCGTTTCCCGCGCCGCAGTGAAATAAGTGCTGACAGCTCCGCTGACCCTCATCGGGAAAGATCAGTTGCTCACAATTTTTTTTCAGCGCTTCCGAACGCTCCTCGTCGGCTTGTTCAATGGCCACGATCTCTTCGGGGGACAGACGCTCGGCAAGGATCTCCCGGTTGCGCCCGGCATCGCCGTCAAAGCGCAGGTGAAGCAGGGGATCAAAACGAAAATAGTCCTTGGTGTGTTGCCGGCAGAAAGCGGCGATGGCAGCGAGTTCCCCGACATTGGCGCGCAGGGCCATGGCCTTCAAGCGCACCTTGATGTTGCTTTTCAGAAGCAGATCGAGGCCGCGACGGAACGCGGCATATGAGCCCGGATGGCGGGTGACCCGCTCATGGGTCTCGGGCGTGGCTCCATAAACCGTGACCTCGACATCCCGGGGCGGATATTTCTTGAACAAGGCGACATGCTCAGCGGTGACCAGGCTGGCGTTGGTGAACACCGACAGCAAAAGACCTTTCTTTTTCAGCATGACGTATATGTCGGCAAAATCTTTGCGCAGCAAAGGCTCGCCGCCGCTGAGCAGGCACCATAAGGCACCCAGCTCGACCGCCTGGCCGGCGATGCGTCCGATCCGGGCAAGGGACAATTCCTTCTTTTGGGCAGCCCGATCCCCGGCCGGCAGGTTGATATAGCAATGGCGGCAGTCATGGTTGCAGCGGGCGGTGATCTCAAGGTCGAAGGAGAAGGGCACGCGTTTTTTCTCGAGCCGGCCCCACAGCGGGAATTCCGGCAGCGCGGTCGCTGCCGCAAATTTTTTTTTCATTTTCCCGGCTTGCTGGCCTGGCGCAGCCGGCGCCAGGCCTTGACCAGAACCCGGCGCACGGGGGGCCATAGGGGATAAAACAGCAGATAATAGTTCGACCCGAATGAAGGTGCCGAACGGTTCGGCCAAAAACGGGCCTTGCCCTGCCGCTCCACTTTGGTGATCAATCCCAGGATGTTTTCCGCCGGGATCCAGCCATCGGCTTCAGGGCAATTGTCGCCCTTGATAAAATATTTTCTCGCCATGGCGTGCAGCACGCGGTGGACCAGCATCTGCGGCCGCTCGGGATGACGGAAGGCCAGCACGTCGCCGCGGCGGGGCATCATGTCATTCAGGGGCGATACGGTGATGACGTCATTGCTGCGAATGGCCGGGGTCATGCTGTAGCCCTTGGCTTTAAACCTGAACGACGCCCCTTTCTCATGGACCGCCTCGATCAGCTCCATAATGACCGGGGCCGAAAGGGAAAATCCCTCATCCCGATCTTCGCCGGGTTCCGCTTCAGAAGGATTTTTTTTCATTGATGATGCGTCGTTTGAGCAGTTCGGCCGCCAGGCCCAGGATATCCTTTTCGATCCTGGCCGGCGGGGCATCGTATTTTTCAGCGAGCGTTCTGGCGATCTGGGCCAGGGTCTTTTTTCCGTCCAGGAGTTTCCAGAAAGCCCGGCCGGTCTCGTTCAGCGAAAAAAGATCATCCTCGGCGTCGCCGATGCCGGCGGTCAAAGGCACGATGATGATCTCGCCCTCGATCTCGCGCGCCACGATATCCCCGGAAGGAGCATAAACCGCGCCGGCTTTTGCCGTGAGTTTCATCGATTGCCTCTCATTTCATTTTGGTGATCCGGGCACGCCAAGCGGAAACTTCCCATCCCTTCTCGCCTGCGGCCAGCAGCCCCAGGTCCCGGGCCTGGGCATGGGCGATTCCGCAGAGATACTCGACCGGGGTATCCAAAGATCCATGCTCAGCCCAGGATTTGGCCGGGCATTGCTCGCAAAACCCTTTAATAAAACAACGGCTGCAGCGTTTCAGGTACAGGGGATTGACCGCGGATGCTTTTTTCAACTTAGGGAGAACGCGGGTCAGGGCATCCCGCAATGTCCCCTTTTTCAGGTCATAAGCCAAATCCGGCGCCCGCAACGAAAGACAGGGCTGAAAGCGGCCGTAGGCATCCACGCAAACGGCCCGGCCGGCGCCGCAAGCGAACAGTTTTTTCCCAGGCAAGCCGAGAAACTTTCGGCAGAACCGGCTCATCTCCCGGCGATAGGCCTCCATGTGGCGATTGAGGATGCCTATGACTTCCCCCGGCGTGGCCCGCAAGGTTTTTATCAGCCGGTTCTTTTTGGGGGAATCGCGGCGGCCGCGCAGGTCGAAAGTCATTGAATAGGAAGGGGGCCTGTCCATCCAGGGAATGGTCGCCGCCCAGGACTCGAACTCAGCGATCTCTTTTTTGTTGGCTGACAAAAATGCACCCTTAACCACGAAGGGGATATGGCTCTTGGTGAGCCAATGGATCCCGCGGAGGAATTCCGCATAAGACCCCGGTCGGCGCGAGACGGCTTCGTACGATTTCCGGTGCATGCCGTACACGCTGACCTCGATCTTTTCCAGCGCCGGCATCTTGACAAACAAAGCGGCCAGTTGCGGAGTGATACCGCGGGCGTTGGTGAATAAAATGACTTTCAAGCCCAAACAGCGGGCAAAGGCGTACAAATCCGCAAAGTCCTCGCGCAGCAGCGGCTCCCCGCCGGTAAAGCGCACCGTCATGACTCCCAGGTCAGCGGCCTGTTTCAGGATGTCTTTCCATTGCCTGGCGCTCAATTCCTTTTTTTTCGCCTTGGCGTCATTTTCAGGAAGGTTGATGGAGCAGTGGATGCAATCGTTGTCGCAGCGTTCGGTCAATTCGATGTCAAGCTGGGAAATGGGCGGCTCCTTCCCTCCCCAGATGGGCTCGCGGTTCAAATCCTTTTTTTTAATATAGCATGCCGTATCCCGGGCAGAACCGTTTGGCTGGGGTACGGTCGAGCGTTTCATGGCGTTTCCATTGTAGCAGGAGGCAAGGCTCAAGGCAACCGGCCCTGGCGTCGCGGCTTGTTTTTGTTTTGGCGGTTTGTGACCAGTTCGCGAATGATTTCATTTATCTTTCCACTTTGGTCGAATTGCAAACGGTAAGCCGGCACTTCGCGGACGAGTTTTTCAACCACGGCCAAAGTTTTTTCCCACCAGTCGGCCGTGACCAGCGGCTTGATCAGCAGGGGCAGGATGCGTTTCAGGACCTCCCGCGGATCCGCGATCGGAATCAGCCGGTTGGATTTCGCCTTTTCCAGGAACAGGACGGCCCGCAGCGGCGCTGCGGCGGGCGATACCTGCGGCACGTCACCGTGGCTCCAGGTGCCGTGGATGCGGAATCCATCGGGCCAGCGGCGGACGATGATCCGGTCATCGCACAAGATTTCTCCCCGCCCCTGGAGCAGGATGACCGCAGTCGATTTTCCGGCCTCGGAGTGTCCGGCGAAGAGCAGCCCCCGGCCGCCGACCTTCATTCCCGCGGCGTGGAAAATAAATCCCTGGCGACCGGCCAGCAGCCGAGCCAGCCAGATCTGATCGGTGGGAAACAAAGTCAGGGAATGCAGGTTGCCCTGGCTGAAGAGACTGCTTTCCTCATGATGGATCTGCCCGAACGTATGCGCTTCATTGAATATCGCCATCGAGTAAGCAGAATGCATTTTACGGCCGGGCCGGATGCCCAGGTAGATCCAGGAAGAACCTCGGCGGTAGATCGCCCAGGGCGCCTTGCGGTAGATTTCCCGTCCAAGCTTGTCCGGCTGGATGATGGGGAGAGAAAAGTGATGCGCGATCCTGACCACTTCCGAATGGGGCCTCGGTATCCGAAATTTTTCGAATTTGGCGGCAAAAGTGGAGTCGTGGATGGGCAGGTCCGATTCCAGGCGAATGCGGATCCCGGCGATGCGGAAATAGCGGCAATGCGAATGCTTTTTTGAACCGCCGGGAAACGCATCGCCGCCAAAACAGGCGATTTCTTTCCCCTGCCCGGAATCAGCATGTCCCTGGTTTTTTATTTTTTTTGATGAAAAAATACCGGCTACGATGGGAGGTTTGTCAGGCATTGCGTGTGATGGCAGGGCCCGTAGCCATGTACCGGATTCCGGGCGCCGTTGCCTTTGCATGCGGCCAACACATTTTCCCCGGCTTTTCCCCGGCCGATGATGACCAATTGCGGCTTTGACCATTTTCCCCGATTTTTCAAAACGCGCTTGCTCATTCCCATGTCCTTTTCACACAGGATTTATAATACAAATTTGTTTTTTAGTCAACCTAATGCACCCGACAAGGGCGTGTATTTATTTGTTGACAATTAATTTTGGTAATTCTATACTTATTTTTTCATTATGAAAAGATTAGTAAAAACCAATGTCAGATAATGGATTACTCATTCGCAACCCTGATGTGGTCCTGCGCGAAAAGGACCCCAACGGGGCATTGCTATTCAACCCCGATACCAACAAGATTCGGGTAATCAACTCCACCGGGTTGTTCATCTGGAAGCATTGTGATGGCAAGAAAGACCTTCCGGCCATTGTAGTCACCTTAAAGAAATCCTATGACAACATACCCGAAACAGAAATTGAAGTCCAAGTGAACGACTTTTTAGATGATTTGAAAGCAAATGGATTCATCGGAAAAATCATTGATAAAAAATAAATTTTTATTAATTAAAAAATATTTTATGTTCATCGATCAGCAGATCAAATAGTTTTTTACAACTAAACAGTCCGTTAGACCACTGCACAGCTATGGTTTTGCCCTTATAAGCAAGCTTCGTTAAAGGACCGGCAGTGTTTTCTAGATATATTATAGTCACTTTTTTTTCAAACCACTTCCCAAAAAGAAAATGCATGATTCCGGTCTTTTTAAAAGTTTGGTAAAAAAACCGATAGGGAAATTTCAAAGCCCTTGTTAAGTCCAGCATTCTCCATTTTATTTTTATTTTTTTTAAACTTGTATCTCCGTCATTAACAACCTTAACTTGGCTCCCATTATCAATGAATTTTGCAATGCCCAATATTTGTTCTCGAGCAACCGGGGCACGATCAAAAAATGTATTATTGTCCCCACGGGTTAAAAATCCTTCCTTAGTGAGGTAAACAACCCGATGTACCGTGATTTTCTTGTTATTTTTCTCCCGAAATACGATGACATCACCAGGAACGATTTTGTCCCCTGATTTTGTATAAATAATATCCCCGTCTTTAAAGACAGGGTTCATGCTTTTTCCGGAGTAAAAAAACCAATTATTAATTTTTTTTTCGATAGCCCAATCGGGAAGAGGCTTAGTCTTTACAAAATTATCATAAAGCGTTTCCATCCTGTATAATTTTCCAAAAAGCGAGTGATTTTGTAAAATGAAGCTCATACCCGGGGACAATTCGGGCAAGCTCAGAAGAAAATTTAAATGCATTTATTAAACAATTCCCATAAAGAATTTTTTCTCCAATAGTTTCAAAAAAACTTTTAAATAAACATTGGGCAATTTTTGAGTGGAAAAGTGGGACAAGTTTATCATTTCTATCTTGAATTAAAAAAAATATAGATTTTAAAAAAACTTGAGGCTTTTTACTGGAAAAATCTGATAAATAAAAATATCCATTTTCTGATTTGTGAACAACGACATGGTCATCATGAACAACTTCAAATCCCAATTGCTCACAGAAAGCTGAGATTGTACTTTTCCCAGTGCCGGAAGGGCCTAAAAACAGATATGCACAATCATGGATAATAATTCCTGCACTATGAAAAAAACCCCTATTATTTTTTATATGCGACCATGCTTTAAGTTTAAAAAGAAGAATATTAAAAATTGAAAAAGATTCTGTTTCCTCTTCATTTAATAAATAAAAATACGAAGAATCACAATCATCCCTTAATTTAAATAATTTCATTCCAGGGATGACCTCATGGCCATATTTGTAAATCACTCTCCAATTACTTATGGACGAACTTTTTTTTAAATAAATTATATTGTGCCAAGCCTGATAAATATTTATCCATAAATCATTTCGAAATAAATGGTCGCCTATAATTGGATTGGGGGTTACAAAAGTTAATTTTCTCGAAATAGGTTCTTTGTTATTTTGGAATAAAGAACTTAAAACATTTTCAGAAGATTGAATTAAAAGCTTTCCCTGAAGAGAATATGAATTGATTTCAATCACGTATGAATTAAATAAATTGTTAAAATTCTACTGATATTTTAATACAATAAAATTCCATTCTTTTTTGCTCTAAAATCTCCTTAACCGGCATCCGATCCACTGAAGCAACTGGCACCTGCAAAATCTCCATTAGTGCAAACATTCCGCTCATAAACTTTTCCACCAACATTGCATGGATCGACCGCGGTCGATCCTGTTGGCTGACAGCCGACTAATTTTTGCTCGATATTGCCAGACCAACACGCTCCATGGACAACATCAAGGGAATCAAGACTTGTCGATTTCGGTTTCTCATAAATTCTTTTTTTCATTTTTTCTCCTCAAGATAACATAAACTTTTTTGTATTATATAACAAAAATTTATTTTTTGGAAATAATCCATAATTCTCCGCCTCTTGGCAAAACCAAAAAGGCGCCGTTAAACGCTTTTGTGAATGATAATTTTGAGCAATACAAGAACCCAAACAACGATTTTTAAACATACATTGACGACAAACTCCTTCGAGTTCTATGGGGATAATTTTTCGAAGTCTTCTTAATCCTAAATTCTTTTTCCATATTTCACTGATTTCATCTTCACCCAATTGTCCAAAAACCAATTTTTTTTCCTGATTGCCAATTCCGCACAGTGCTATTTCACCAGAGCTTAGAACCCCCAAAATATTAAATAGATTGCAATTTGCACCTTTATCCTTTTGTAACCGTCTTATGCTATGAAATGCCATTGGCCAGCTGAAAAATAAAGGGATAGAATATTTTTTTTGCAAATCATTTTCAATCCAGTGACCAAGGTCAATCAATTCATGAATGGAAAGAAGTTTTTCATCTTTAACCAATTTTTCGCCTCGGCCCGATGATTGAATGATATTGAATTTCAGTGAACCGCAGCCCGAACCAATGGCTATCTTCACCATCGCCTCAATTTCCTTGAAATTACCATTGAAAAGACTCATTATAATTTGTGGTTTATAGCCGGCTTTTACCAGAAATTCGATGCCCCGTGTTGCCAGATCAAAACTCCCCTTTACATTCCTAAAACTGTCATTGGTTGAAGCAAGCGCTCCGTCAAGACTGACTGAAATAAAATCCAGGGAAGTCTTGTCCTTCAAATAAAAAGCAATTTCTGACGTCAGCAGCGTGCCGTTGGTCTCCATCCAGGTCCGGATCCCCTTTCCGGTGGCATGGTCAGCCATTTTCACGAAATCGGGATGAAGCAAGGGTTCGCCGCCCGTGAATTTGATCTGTTTCAGCCCAAGGGGAATCCCTTCGTCTATTGCGATTTTATATAAATCGAAATCCAGGCATTCGCCGCTCCCCCCATCTTTTTCGAAGGAGGGAGAAATCCAGCAGTGCTGGCACGCAAGGTTGCAGCCGCCGGTAATATACATGTAGTATGTGGTCAGCAATGGAAGTCTTTTTTTGGTTTTGTCTTTAATAGTCATAAACGGGGTCTTCTCCGATATAGGCCCGGTAGCAATCTTTGGGATTGATGGTGTTGACATCGCCGGTGATGGCATATGCCACACCTGGGCAACCGCCAGTACAATATTTGATATAATCGCATTTTTGGCAATTAGGGATCGAGCTCAACGCGATTTCATGCCTTTTTCTCAACTCCACCAAGCCAGGACTGTTTCGCCACACATCGAGTAGTGAATTCTGTCCCACCATCCCCAGTTTTATCTGCGGCAACTGGTGGCAGGGGACATAGGTGCCGTCG
>JADFDP010000018.1 GCA_018262835.1 Candidatus Aminicenantota bacterium | reverse complement strand
ATTTTAAGGCCGACCAACTGACGCCGAAATTAAAGATCGACGACAAGGTGTTCCTGGAAATCATCAAGGATCTGTATTATCCCGAATCGCCTTATGAGTTTTCCGTGCTGCCGGTCGAAATCCTGGGCAATATCTACGAGCAGTTCCTGGGAAAAACCATCCATCTGACGGCCGGCCACCAGGCCAGGGTCGAGGAAAAACCCGAAGTTCGTAAGGCTGGCGGGGTTTATTACACACCGAAATACATCGTTGATTATATTGTCCAAAAAACGGTGGGGGAATTGATCAATGGGGATTCCGTAATTGCGATCCCGCCGATCAAGATCCTTGATCCGGCTTGCGGTTCGGGATCGTTCCTGATTTCGGCTTATCAGTGCCTGCTGGACGCCTACATGGAATATTATTCAGGATCGAGGGGCAAGGGCACGGCGCGCCGTGCCCCTACGACGGGAAGAGATGAAAAGACCCTGCAAAGATCCTTGAAGGAAAGAAAAATTTATCAGGTTCGAGAAAATGAGTACAGGCTGACCATCGGTGAAAAGCAGCGCATATTGCAAGAGCATATTTACGGAGTAGATATCGACCGCCAGGCGGTCGAGGTGACCAAGCTTTCGCTGCTGTTGAAACTGTTGGAAGGCGAGAACCGCGAATCGACCGGTTATCTGTTTAAATACTCCGATATTAAATTGCTCCCCAACCTTTCCGAGAACATCAAGTGCGGCAACTCCCTGATCGGATCCGATTTCTATGATGCCGTACAAAAAGACCTCTTTGCCGATGAGGAAGTGTCGCGCCGGCTCAATGTCTTTGATTGGGAAGCCGGATTTCCTGAAGTGTTTAAAAATGGCGGCTTCGATGTCGTGATCGGCAACCCGCCTTATGTGCGCCAGGAGGGGCTGGGCGAGTACAAGGAATATTTTTCAACCCGCTACAAGGTTTACCATGGCGTCGCCGACCTCTACGCCTATTTCATCGAAAAGGGGATCGGTCTTTTAAAGAAAGACGGTTTGTTCGGCATTATCGTGGCCAACAAATGGATGCGGGCCGGTTATGGCGAACCCCTGCGCCGTTTCCTGAAAAGCAAAGAGATCCTGGAGATCGTCGATTTCGGCGACCTGCCGGTCTTCGAGAAAGCCACGACCTACCCGTGCATTTTGCGGGTGAAGAATAACGACAGGGCTGATATCGGTAGGGACAGGTCGCGACCTGTCCCTACAATTGACGCGGTCAATATGAAGACATTGTTGTTTGGCGACCTGTCCGCCTATGTCGAGGCGAATAAATTCAAGGTGGATGCGACGCATTTGGATGACGCCGGCTGGGCGTTGGCCGGTGCCGATACACAGGCGCTCCTGCAAAAATTGAAGACCATGGTCGAATCGCGACGAGCCGTCACCTTAGAGGAATATGTAAACGGGAAAATTTATTACGGTATCAAAACCGGTTTAAACGAAGCGTTTGTCATTGACGAAGCGACCAAAAAAAGATTGATCAGGGAAGATCCAAAATCCAAGGAAATCATCAAGCCTTTTCTCGCCGGCAGGGATATCAAACGATATCTGCAACCGAATAGCGACAAGTACCTTGTTTTCACAAGACACGGGATCGATATTAAAAAATATCCAGCCATTGAAAACCATCTATTGCCATTCAAAGAACGTTTGATGCCCAAACCCCAAAACTATAAAGGCAAGGAATGGAAAGGTCGCAAGCCTGGCGCTTATCAATGGTATGAAATACAGGATACAATCGATTACTTCGCAGAATTCGAAAACCCAAAAATTATGTTTCCTGACATGGCAACAAAAGGGAGTTTTTGCTTTGATAACGAGAACTATTATTCGGCAAACACGACATATTTCATTTCAAAAGCTGATAAGTATTTATTAGGTTTACTCAATTCAACTTTGTTGACTTTCTTTTACTTGAAATCGTTCGCTGTTTTTAGAGGCGGATATTTACGATTTTTTACCCAGTATCTCGAGCAACTTCCAATTCGAACATGCAATATTGATAATCCTGATGAGCGGAAATATCGTGAGGGAATTATTGGATTAGTTGAATCAATACTTGAACTGCAAAAAAGGTATCATAATTCACGGCTTGAGAGCGAAAAAAACATGTTCGAAAAACAGATAAACATTCTGGATAAGAAAATTGATTGCCTGGTTTATGAGTTATATGGGCTGACCAAGGATGAGATAAAAATCGTGGAGATGAAATAATGCAGTTAATACTAAATATTGTTCAAATATTAAGTTTAATTGCTCTTGTAATATATGTTATTAAAACCTGGCAGATCGCAAATTATAATAAAAAAATAACGAGAGCACAGGCATCATCGTCGGTTATTGCATATTTTGATTTCCCTCAACGTGGGGCCATGGTTAATTTGGTAATAAAAAATATTTCAACTATTCCTGCGCTTGATATAAAAATATCTTTTAATCCAGAAATAAATATTAAAAAGAAGGATATTCAAAACAAGGATATTAAGTTTTCCGATTTGCCAGCATTTCGCGATGGAATATCATTCTTAGCTCCGGGACAAGAGCTAAAATTTTACCTTGACAGTTTTCCTGCATTTTTCAGTTCGGAAAAAGAATTGGCAACTGAATATGATGTTTGTATTAATCACACTGATGGGTTAGATAGGAAAAATCATGAAAATTGGATTAAATTAGATATCAAGCAATTTTATTTTGAATGTAGTACGAGTCATAATGAAAAATTATTGAATAAATTAAATGAGATAAAAGAGGCAATTGCTAAAATTAGGAAATCTTAACGTCATTATAAAAGAATGATGATATGGAAAGTAAGTCTGAAATCGAAATGTTAAATAACATAAAAGATTCGCTATTCCATGCCCTGGCTCATTTTAGTGAGCTGGCAATTAATTCTGCGGATTCTGCGCATCATAAAAAGTGGATCGTATTAAGCGTTCATCATGCAGCGGAAATCTACCTATATGTTGTCTTGTCAGCAGTGAGCCCCCAAAATGAATTACTTAAAAAAACTAAGAAAAATGGTAAACCTTGGTTCCCAAGTTCAACAAGTTTGTTAGAAGAACTTAATAAATTTAAGGCCAATTTGAGTAAATCTGAAGTGAAGCTTTTATCGGTCTTAAATACGCTAATTGGACTCAGGCATGACCTTATGCATAATCCAAAATCTATAATAGGAGATATTAGTCCAGCCGTATGGTCAACGTTGGCCTTACTTCGGGCAATTAGTCGTCGTTATGGAATTTCTACAGAAGAGATTTTCAACTTCTCTCCTCCAATCGAAATCGAAGTGTTGGACTTGCTAAAATGGGAGCATCTTTCGGAATATAGTGAGTTTGTCGAACAGGTCCTTGCGGAGGAATTTCCTGATAAGCATGATTTCTTGGAATGCCCCAATTGTGGAGCTTGCGCTGTAACAATGAATAGATGTGAAGGATGTTTTGAAAACATTAATATGCATGAATGTCATTCTTGCGGACAAGAATTTGCGACTTTTCGAGACCCTGAACCGAAATGCCCTTCATGTGGTGCCCGAGTATAGTCTAGAAACCTCTTTCTTGTTCTCAGAGTCGGGTGCGCAGGAAGGCGCGGCGGGCAGGCTACTTTTCAAAATCGCTTTTTTGTAATCCCGTTTGGCGGAGAATGGAGTGGAAAGTTCCCATGGGGATTTCGCGGCGCGGATCGGGGACAATAACCGTTTTGTCGTCCTTGCGGAATTTCTTGTGGCTGCCGCGCTGGCCACTGAGTATGAAGCCGTGGCGTTCAAGAACCGTGACAATCCACTTGGAAGAATAAAGCTTAGGCATGGACCCGGGTTTCGCCGAGCACCACCTCTTGAATGGAGCGAAAATCGACCGCTTCTTTATTATCTTCAAAATATAATTCCAAAGCTTCTTTTAGATTGGCCACTGCCGCGTCGAGTGTCGTGCCGAAGCTGGAAACATCCACGTTCAGGCACTGGGCCACATAATATTTGTCTTCCCGATAAACGACATATTTAATATTTTTCATCGATCTCTCCGGAATAATAATAGTCTCAATTTGATTAATTTTCAAGCCGAAATTTATTAGGGGTGTTCATGCTTGCCCCCGCCGGGGGAATCGCCCTTTTGTTTTCAGGGCAGGGTGCGCAGGAAGGAGCGGCGCGCCGTTTCGACCAGGAACAGGATCAACAGCCCCAGGGCGATGAAATAGGGGAACAGCTCGGTGGTCTCGTAATAGCTTTTGCTCTTGATTCTGGTTTTTTCCCAGCGGTCGATCTCGCCGAAAATATTCCGCAGCGAATCGGGATCGGTGGCCCGGAAATAGAGGCCGCCGGTGGTCTTGGCGATCTCCTGCAGCAGGGGCTCGTCGATCTCCACGTTGACCATGACGTACTGCTGGCGGCCGAAGGAGTCCAGCACCGGGTAGGGCGCTTCGCCGCGGGTGCCGACGCCGATGGTGTAGACCTTGATGTTGAAGTCGCGGGCCATCTTGGCGGCGTCGCGCGGATCGATCTCGCCGCGGTTGTTCACGCCGTCGGTGAGCAGGATGATGATCTTGGTCTTGGTCGCGGCATGCCGGATGCGGTTGACCGAATTGGCCAGGGCCATGCCAAGCGCCGTGCCGTCTTCCAGCTCTCCGAGCTCGGTATCCTGCAGGTAAAACTTCAGGATGTCGTAGTCCACGGTCAGCGGGCATTTGCTGTAGGAGGTGGCGGCGAAGATAACCAGGCCCAGGCGGTCGCTGCGGCGCTTCTCGATGAAGGAGGCGATGACTTCCTTGGCCACTTCCAGCCGGTTTTTTGGCTTGAAGTCGATGGCGGCCATGGAGCCCGAAATGTCCAGGGTCAGGAGGATATCCATGCCCTTCTGCTCTTCGATGCGGTAGGTGTTGAGTAGTTGCGGCCGGGCCAGGGCCAGGATGAAAAGGAGCAGGGCGGCCATTTTGAAGCGGTTCAGGTTGCGGATCAGTACGGTCTTCAGGGTCGGGGCCGCGGCCGGGAAAAATTTTTGTGATGGAAACCAGATATGGCGACGACCTTTGCGGGCCAGGAAATGGTCCCACCATGCAAGCCAGGGCAGCAGCAGCAAAAGCAGCAGGTAGATCTTAGCGGCCAGCTTGAACATGGGGTTCCGCCATTACCGGTTCGCGGCGGTTTTTGTGCTTTTCGATCAAAACGGCGAGTTTTTGAAAAATCACGGCCACGGCCTCTTTTTCCGGAACCTGCCGGGCGAATTTCACCAGATCGGCCTGGCGAAAAATGGTTTGCAAATGGGCGATGATCTCCCCATCTTTTTCGCTGTTTTTTAACTGCGCGACGGTTTCGGCCGTGGTGAAATCGGCGGCGTTGAATTCGTAGGCGCGCTCGATGAAATGCTTGATCCGGTCGCTCAAGATGATGAAAAATTGCCGGAACTCCCCCTGTTGCAGCAGGTTTTTCCGGCCCAGTTCCCGGAGGTCCATCTCCAGCTCGATTTCCGGGGGGAGCCATGGGGCCGCTTCCGGCAGCGGCTTTTTTTTCAGCCAAAGCCGTCCCAAGGCCGCCAGCAGAAGGAGCAGCATGACTCCGGCGGCATATTTGAGCAGGTGCCTGGGATCTCCGCGCATGACCAGCAGCTCTTTCAGGGGTTTGATGTCGCGGTCGTTTTCAGTCAGCAGGGAGCGGATGCGGATGGTCAGCTGCCCGGTCCGCTCATGGCCCGGGTCACCCCGGTGCGGCAGCAGCTCAACCGCGAGGGGGCCGACATGGAACTCACCGGTCTTGAAAAAAGCGATGGTGATGATTTCTTCGAAGGTGTTGATCCCGGCCGTTTTGAGAACCGGGCGCGCGCTGCGGCTGATAATGTCGTAATCGCCGGGGGGGATGCTTATTCTCACGCCGGCGCAGGCGGCGTCGGTGCGGACGACCACCCGCAATTCGATGGGTTCGGCAAGGGTGGCTGCTTGCGTCGAAACCGACAGGGTCACCTGGGCGGCGGCCACGCCTATTGGCCAGGCCACGAGGAGGCAGATGGCGGTCAGCGCTTTCATCGAGAGAATTTTTTTCTGCGTTTTAAAAACAGATCGAATAGGGGTTTTTCATAGTCCCGGTCGGAATGGATGGCCAGGGAATCAATGCCGTATTTGCGGAAAAGCTCTGTCAGCTGCTGGTTTTTCCGGTCGCGGATATCATGGAATTTCCGGCGCAGGGCAGCACGGGTGAAGTCGGCGCTGAATTCCCTGCCGCTCTCCAGGTCCCGCAGAAGAAAATTACCCCGAGGCGGGAGCGTCAGCTCGCGCCGGTCGGCAATATCGATGGCGATCAGGTCGTGCTTGCGGCTGGCGATTTTCAGCGCGGTCTCGAACCGGTCGTCCAGGAAGTCGGAGATTAAAAAAACCACGGCCTTTTTCTTGATCAGCAAAGTCAAATAAGCCAGGGCGTTGGCGATCGATGTTTCCCGCCCCAGCGGCTTGAATTCGATGATGTCGCGGATCAGGCGCAGCAGATGAAGCCGCCCCTTCTGCGGCGGGATATACCATTCGACTTGCCCGCTGAAAAGCAGTAGGCCCACCTTGTCGTTGTTGAGCATGGCCGTAAAGGCGATCAGCGCCGAAAGTTCGGCGGCGATTTCTTTTTTGCTTTTGACGCCCGAGACGAATTGCAGCGATGCGGAAAGGTCGAGAGCCAGGATGATGGTCAGTTCCCTTTCTTCAACGAATTGCTTGACGTAGAGGCGGCCCAGGCGTGAAGATACGTTCCAGTCGATGAATCGTGAATCGTCCCCCGACTGGTATTCGCGCACCTGCGAGAACTCCATGCCCCGGCCTTTGAAGGCCGAATGGTATTCCCCGGCAAAGACATCGCGGGCCGCTTTACGGGAGACGATCTCGATCCTTTTTATTTTTTTTAAGGTTTCTTCGGCGATCATGGTCAGTCCGGGCCGGGCCAAATGGCGGTCACATGGATTCGATGGTGATGCGGCCGCTGTAGCTGATCTTGAAATTCGTGGGATAGCCCAGTTTCATGTTCCAGACCTTGGGCAGGTGTTCCGCCAATTGCACGAAGGAGCTTTTCAGTTCCAGGGGAATCTTGGCGATCAGTTCGATCCCCTCGACATTGCTGAAATTGAGTTTGATGTTCTTGTTGCGACAGTAGAATTCCAGGCTGTAGTTTCCGGCCGCTGTGTTCTGGATGTATATCATGGTGACATCGAAAACTTTTTCATCCATCGCGGTTGCCTCCAAGGTCTGCATCCATTGATCTTTTCACGTTTGTATTTTAGCAAAAAACAAACTTTTTCCCAAATTGCGTGCCGCCGATCGGTAAGTGAGCGAAAAAAATCAGGCCTTGGTTCCGCGCGCCCCCAGTTCCTTGTCCAGCATCCACAGCCCGTTGAGACTGTCCTTGATCTGGGTCATTCGGAAAACGATCTTGTCAGCGGCGGCTTCCTCTTCGACCTGCTCCTTGATGAACCACTGCAGCATGATCTGGGTGGGGTTGCATTTTTCGCTGCCGGCCAAGCGGTAAAGTTCGTTGATGCAATGGGTGATATATTGCTCATGCCGGGACACGGCCGTAAACGCCGCCAGAGGCGATTTCCAGGTTTTTTCCGGTTCCTTGACGGCCAGCAGGGATACGCGCCCCCCCATTTCGTCCAGGAAATTGAAAAACTTCATGGCGTGGGACATCTCCTCCTGGGCCTGGGCCTTCATCCAGGCGGCAAAACCGTCCAGGTTCAGGGAAAGAAAATATGCGGACATGGACAGATAGAGATAAGCGGAAAAGATCTCCTCATTGATCTGTTTGTTTAACGCGGTCTCGAGTTTTTTGCTGATCATCTTTGGCCTCCAATTCTTAAAATATACCATAAAAGGGAACTTTTTGCCAGCAGTTTTTGTGATGGGCGCGATTCCGGCCCGAGATCAGGAATTACCTGATGGGGTGAAACTATTGATTTTTTTATTACGTTTTGCTATAAAATGCTGCGGAGCGAATCCGTATTGAGATAGGGAAAGGTTATGGCCAAGTCGTACATTATCCGATGCTGGAATTGCATGACCGAGTTCGATGCGGTTGCGGCTGCGGACTGCAGCCATTCAACTCCGACAAAAATCTGTCCTTTTTGTCTGAAGTGTTTTTGCAGCGCTTCGGAAGAATATAAAAAAAAATATGTGAAGAATTGCCCCAAAGAGTTGCTGGTAGAATACAATGCGGCCAGGGATTCCCTTTATTTGAAGATCGGAGAAATATTGGTCAAGGCAGGGAAAATATCCATCGAACAGCTGGACACGGCGTTGGACAAGCAGCGCATCGTCAACAAGAAGTTGGGGGAAGTCCTGATCATGATGTCGCTGATCACTCCGGACGAGCTTCAGCTTTACCTGCTCAACCAGAAAAGCATCGAAAAAATCGACTTGAAAAATTTCTCCGTGGATACGGGATTGATACTGCAGATCGGCAAGGAATTCTGCCTGGACCAGAAGATCGTTCCCATTGAGATCCAGGAGATCGCCGGCGGGCATGTGCTGCGTTTTGCTTTTTATTCGGTCAACGATCTGCCCAAGCTAAAAAAGCAGGGAGAACTGCAAAAATTCAAACTGATCCCCTACCTGGCCCAGAAAGAAGAAATTGAAAACCTGCTGAAAAGCCTGGAGAACTCTGAAAAGGATATCAGAATCTATACATCGCTGGAAAGCACCAAGTATATCCGCGTTTTGAATTCACTTCTCAAATCGGCCGTTCAAGCCAAGGTTTCCGATGTTTTCATTGAATTCAAATCCGGCCAACTCGATGTTTTTTTTCGCAACGGGGAATCGCTCTCCCGTGTCAGTCAGCCCATCGATGACCCGAAAGAATTTTTTAAAAAAATAAAGGAGATCTGCGGTTTCAAGCGCGATGAGAAGCAGCCGTCCCGGGAATCCTGGCTGAACATGAGCAAAAATTTCAGCCATCTGAAGATCAAGGTGCTCTACTATTCCGGAGGCACTCAGGAAAACATCCGCTTCAAGTTCAATAACCTGAAGGATTTTGCCAAGAAAATAACCGATTTGAATTTGGAGCGCGACGAAGCGGAGCGGATCCAGTCCGCCTTGCAAAAGCAAAGCGGCTTGTTCATTGTGGCCGGCCCCGCCTACAATAAGGCCAGTGAAACCCTTTATGCTTTGATGAATACCCTGACCAATGAACGGCTTGCCACTGTGGAGAGCGATGTGGTTCTACGCAACGAACGATTCTTCCAGATCGAAAACCAGGGCGGTGATGTCAGCGACGCCGTTTATAAGAACTTGCTTTTTTTCAAGCCCGATTCCATGTTTTTATTTGACTACTTCCAAAAGAGCTACAATCCCCAGTTTCTGAATTTTGTGGAAATGGGCAAGCTTTTCGTTGAATTGCAGGGTTTTTCCTATGAGGAAATTTTTGAAAAAATGCAGATTGAATACGAAGTCCCGGTTTCCTTTCTGGTGGAGAATCTTCGCCTCGTGATATTTCAGCGCCAGGTGAAAATTCTTTGCCCGCATTGCAAGATACCGCATCCGCAATCGGCCCGTGAACTCTTTAAAAACAAAAAGCTGAGCAGCGACTACAAGATTTTCCAGGAAAAGGGCTGCCCGGAATGCCAGTCCAGCGGCAACAGCCGCGATGAGATTTTCTATGAAATCTTCACCCTGGATAATCAGGAGCGATCCCAATTTCATAAAAGCCATCTGGCGACTCTGGACAAGAAAATCTCCGAAGCCGGGAATTTGACCATTGCCCAAAAAGTCCTGAACCGCGTATTGAAGGGGGAAGTTTCCTACAAGGAGAGCACTCGATTCTTCTGATCAGGCCTTGAAATTGCGGCTGCAATCCAGACAAACGAAGGTGTGAGCCTGGCTTCTTCTCTGCCGGCGTTTTTCCTTTTTCCGGCGCCAGAATAAAAAAACGGCCAGGATCAGGATCGCGGCAATCGGCAGGCCGGCGCGGCTCAGCAGAAACAGCAAAAAGACAAGGAAAAGGGACAGGAAAAAAATGATTAGGATGAGCATGATCTCGGCGAAAGATTCGCTGCCGGTGGAATTCTCGTCGCTTTCGAACGGCAAGGTGGCGCTGGAGCCGCAGGCCGGGCAGTGAGGGGGCGGCGGATTCATCGGTCCAGCAGAATCCGTGTTCCCAATGCCTGGTTGTATTCGGAAAAAAGCTTTTGGGCTTCGCCGCCTTTGAGCTGCTCACTGAAAATGTTCAGGCGCGAGTCCAGCAGATCCAGCAGGTGCAGAAGATAGGCTTCTTTTGTTTTTGGGACTTCGGGCGAGCCGAATTCCTTTTCTCCGTGGTGGGAAACGATCAGGTGTTGGATGCGGATGCTGAGGGCTTCCGGGAAATCGCTGATCTTGTTTTTCATTTCCAGAAAAATCGTCAGACTGATGACCAGGTGGCCGAGCAGCCCTCCGGCCAGGGTGGTCTCCAGGGCTGGCTGGGTATTGAATTCGGCGGTTTTGCCGATATCGTGAAAAAGGGCGCCGATGAGCAGCAATTCCTTGTCAAGGCCGTAATGGGGAGCAATGGCCAGGACCATCTTCAACAGCGAATGGGTGTGCTGCAGCAGACCGCCGGCAAAGGCGTGATGGATTTTTTGGGCGCCGTAGGCCTGGCGGAAAACCGGCCCGTATTCTTCCTTGAACATTTCGCTCAATCTGCACAAATGGGGATCGCTGAGGTTGTCCCGCAGCAGCGAAAAGGTCTCCGCCAGCAGCGCCTCGCTGTCAAAGGGCGGGGATTCATCGAAATCTCCGGGAGCGAAGCCGGGGTCGCCGGAAGCGATGGCGCGCAAGTGGCTGACGGTGATTTGCTTTTTCCCGCGGTAATCCCTGATTTCGCCGCTGATTTTGTAGACGTCCCCGGCCCGGAGCAGTTTGTGATATTCCTCGACATTGTTCCAGATCTTGGCGGGCAGGCGTCCGGTCTTGTCCATCAAGGTCAGGTCAAGAAAATCGTCGCCGTTTTTGGTCTTTTTTTTGACGATTTCCTGAACGCGATAAAACCAGCTCACATTTTCGCCGGTCTGCAGGCTGTCGATGAAACGCGGGCCGGCCTTGCCTTTGTCGAAAAGATTCATTGGCGGCTCCTTAGCTTGATCTCGATCTTGAAGTTGGAGCGGATATCGTTCAGCCAGGCGGCCAGCTGTTTTTCCGTTCGCAGTTTCCGCAGATATTTTTCGATTCCCGGAGCCATTTCGGCCAGGGGCCGCGGTTCCAGGCCGAGCCGCTGCTGCGAAGGGAGATAGTCGAGGTTGAAGAACTCCTCGATTTCATTAAAAGGGATCGTGATCTCCATCTGAAATTTTTCTCTGAGCACTTTCTCGTAGAGGACTTTTTCCCTGATGAATTCTTCAAAGTCGTTCCAATTCATGGAAAAACCGCTGATCACCGCCAGCAATTTTTCCAGCGATCCGGCCTTTTGCAGAATTTGCGTTTGCACTATTTCAAAATCCTCTTCACTGAGGTTGAATTCGTCGCTGTATTCGAGGGCGATGGCTTTGTATGTGATCAGCTCGCCCAGGATGCGGAAATAGAAATCCTCTTCCGATTCGTCGTTCTGCCTGAGGAGGGGGAAAAAGGCAATGGCCCGCTCGATATCGTGGATGGTGATGATCTCCTCGTTGACGGTGGCGGCGATTTTGTCAACCAGGATCGGCCCGGGCTGCAGCAGAATGAAAAGGGCCAGCAGTGCTTTAATGAGCATGACCCATGGTAGCAGAATCTGCTTTTCGCTTCAATGGTCGGCTCACCGTGAAAACTGATTTGCATGTTTGCCCCGCTTGATTTAGAATCAATCATCTTATTTTCTGGCCTGGAGGTCGATGTGCGGAACAAGCGTCTGCTCGCTGTCTGGCTTCAGCAAATCCGAGCGCCTTTTTTGGCCCTGTCGGTGGCCTTGACCCTGGTCGGCATCGCCACGGCCTATTGGCACGGCTTCGGCCATCTCGGCCGTTCCCTGCTGCTCGTTGCCGGCGTTGTCCTGGCCCATGCGGCCGTGAACCTTTTCAACGAACTTTCCGACTCCCAGACGGGGATTGATGCCCATACCGTGCGCACTCCCTTCAGCGGCGGCAGCGGCATGCTGCAGGCGGGAAAGACGACTGCGCGGCAGGTGCGCCTGGCCGCCTATGGCACCCTGTTGGCCGCCGGCGCCATCGGGCTCTATTTCTGCCTGGTCAGCGGCTGGCCGATTCTGGTCTTGATGGTAACCGGCGCCATCGCCATCCGCTTTTACACCTCGCACCTGTCCAAATGGCTCATTGGCGAAGTGGTCAGCGGCCTGACCCTGGGCAGTTTCGTGGTCATCGGCGTGCATTATGCCCTGGCCAGCTTCATGAGCCTGGATATCATTTATATTTCAGCGATCCCCGGGATACTCACGGCGCTGCTGCTTTTTTTGAATGAGTTTCCCGATGCCGGCGCCGACCGCCGGGGCGGTCGCCGCCACCTGGTCATCTTTTTCGGCAAAAAAAAGAGCTCCGTGATCTATGCTGGTGCCGTGCTCCTGCTTTTCGTTCTGATCGCGGCCGGGCCTTTTGTGCAAAATATTCCCTATACAGAACTCATCGCCCTGGCCGCCCTGCCCCTGGGCGTGGCCGCAGTTATTCTGACCCTGAAACATCACGATGACCCGGCCCGCATGGTCCCGGCCCAAGGGTTGAACGTCGCTTTGGTGATCCTGACCGATCTGCTGCTGGCCGCCGCCTATTTTTTGTAGGGGGAATTGCCGTCTTTCGCTTCCCGACGAACTCGATACCCGCCGCTTGGAAAATATCAGAAGTTCTATTGTTGGTTAGGGTTAAATAATTCCCTGTTTTTTTTATGCCAAAACGGACGATTCCCCTCCGTAACGGTTCCTGAATAATTCGCATTCTGAAAAGTGATATTTATTGATATTTATTCAATAGGTCAAGCAACGCAGTTGCCATGGGGATGAAAAAATCTTTCCCAGGGAAGAGATTCGGGTCGGACAGAGTTATTCCAATCTTTTTGGCAATTCGAGCTGCCTGCGGATAGATATCCCGAAAGAGCGATGAGAGAAGATAGGAATCGTTAGACCAAGGTGGCGAAGATGTCGCGATCAGAAGGCGTGAGTAGAGCTGGAAAAACAGAGGCCAGTTCCAAAATGATGATGCGGATATGTTGCTTTGCAGAAACATATCTCTTCGGTTTAGGGAATATTGATTTTGTTTGCCCCTACTTTCTTTGGAGACAAAACCCGATTCTGCCCAGTGCTCCAGGATGATGTAGATGTTTTTTTGGTCGTAAAAGGTTTCCCGGGCGATTTGGTTGGAATTGCCTTCTCCATTTACTTGGAAAAAAAGGATCAATTCAGCCCTAGCGTTGACACCAAATATGCCCCGCAGATACAGTTGCATCAAGGGGGGCTTCTTCAGAAGAGGCGGCGTTAACGTGCGATGGGTCCTTGCGGTATTTGTTGTTGTCTTGTTTGATGAATGTGCTGGCGAAAGCAACGATTCGACTTCCTGCCAAATTTCTTTTTTGATCAATGGCTGTCTTAGGTATTCGTCCGGTTTGATGAACGTAGCGGACATGCGCTTGAGCCTGGCTTGATTCACCCAATCCTGGAAATAGTCCAGCCATCGTATGGCTGCGGTCCACAACCGTCGATCTTGCTCGGCCGCAATCGCCGTGGCCAGGATGAGTGCTTCCAAGTCAATTGGTTGCTTCGTTTCTGGACTGTAGGCCGCGATCCCAAGTGTGCGCCATTGGCGCCATAAGAGCACCAGAAAATCCTCTTGCAGGGATTCTTTAAATTTTGCCGGCGAGTTTTTCATGGCCTTGCTTCTTTAAGAATGAAATAAGAATCTGTTTGAATGCGATCGACACGTCCTGGGTGAGCACCCAGCGGCAGGCGGCAAGAAGTTCGGCTTCGGAAGGATTCAACTTAAAGAGATCTTCCACGTGGTAGCCGCCACGGTCCAGGGAGGCAAATAACTTGAAGTGAATCTGGTCAATGCGACTGATGAAATATATTGTTAATTGTTTGCCGTAAACTGTTTTGTACAACCTTTCCTTCAGTCCTTCAGGCAGTCCCATTTCCAATTGCGATGCTGGCCCTAGGTTCAGCCAGTCTTCCGGCAGGTTGAAGTCCCGGGCAACTTTTTTAGCTGCTTCGCTGAGCCAGGATGGAAATTCGCTGATCTTCTGTATTTTCCCTCCTTTAAATGAGCCCAGTACATCGACATCCTTTGTCGTTCTGGCTACTAGGCCTAAAGCGGCCAATGCCGTGCCGCCGCATACGACCAGGGATATCCCAAAGCCCCCACCGGCCGCGAGTTGCCTGTCCAGGGCGGAAAAGATCATTTCTATGTTTTTTTTATCAATCATCAATTAGGATATTAAAACCTTATTATAAGGTTGTCAAGTCCTAATATAGAATTGGTTTTATTTTTGCTTTCCGGGCTTGGGAGCACCGGATCGCTTAGTAAACGTTGCCGATGCCGATGAAGATGAGGAAGTTCTGCTCGGCGAAGCGGCGCAGGTTGAAGGCGAAATCGAGGCGGATGGGCCCGAGCGGAGTGCGGTATTTCAAACCAAAACCCAGGGCCCGTTCCATCTTGTTCAGGTTGAAGTCGCTGGACTTGCTGAAGACATTGCCCACGTCGGCGAAAAAAGTGTAATACAGGTTTTCCATGGGGACGAACAGGCTGGGCACGGTGACTTCCAGGTTGAACAGCAGCAGGATATTGCCGCCTTCGGGTTCGTTGGTGTCCAGATTGAGCGGTCCCAGGCGGTCGTTGCGCGCACCGCGGAAGGAATGGGAGCCACCGGCGAAAAAGCGCTCGGTGATCGACATGTCGCCGAAACCGAAGCCGTTCTTAACGGAAAAGGAAAATGTGCCTTCGCGCAGGAAGGGATAATGCCGCTGGTAATTCCAGTAGAGCTTCAAAAACGTGTAATCCTTCTCGAAAACCGGCAGGCCCAATTTCATTTCGGCGGTGAGAAAATGGCCGTTGTGCGGATTGAACGAGTTATCGCGGTTCTCGCTGACAAAAGAAAGTGAAAAAGCGGTAGTATCGAAGGGCTTGTCCAGCTGGTCGAAACTGAATACCACCGGGATGGCTAATTGGGTCAGGGTGGTGCGGTACCATTTGGCTGAGCCCAGGAAAAACAGCTTGTCCGAAAATTTCCTGACAAAGGTGGCGCCCAGTCCCCAGCGGTTGAACTGGTAGCTGGGGTAAGTCTCGTTCTCTTCCCAGAGCTTGAAGGAGGAAGTGATCTTGTTTTTAAATAAGTAAGGTGTATCCAATGACAGGATGCCGCGGCTGTCATTGACGATCAGCCTGTTGCCGACTATGTTGACGCCCAACTGCAGGGTGGCGGCCACCGAAGTGATGGTGTTGAACAGGTTTTTTTCCTGGTATTCCAGGGTGCCGTGCGGGCCCCGTCTCTCTTCCCAGCCGATGCCAAAACCATAGAAGCGGCTGCGGTCAGGAATAACCTTGGCCAACATGTCGATGGTGCCTTGCTCCTTGAATATCTTGTCCAGCCTGATCTCGGAAAAAATACCGCTGTTTTCAATTTCAGAGCGGAAGGCATCGATCTGGTTCCGGCTGAACGGCTGGCCCCGGCGCAGGGGGAATAGCTTTTCCAGCAGATTTTTCTGAGCAGCGGACGCGCCGAGAATGATCAGCTCGCCCATTTTTTTCAGCTGCTTTTCATCGATTTTGATCAGGAGCGATTTTTGCAATCCCGGCGACAATTCGTAACCGATGGTCGCGTCATCATACCCGTTGTTCCAGTAAAAATTCTGCAAGCGGTCGATATCTTCACTGAGCAGCCTGGGGACGAAGGGGGTTCCGGTTTTGCTCTGGATCAGCCGGTATAGGTCCTGGCTGGAAAAAGCCTGGTTGCCGCTGAATTCCACGTTTTCCATGCGGTATTTCAGGCCTTCGCTGATGACAAAATCGATGTCGGCGCTCTTGCCCCGCAAGCTCGGTTCCAAGTGAATGCCGACGGGCGATATCCCCTGGTAGTAGTAGAAAAGCTTGAGCACTTCCATGTCGGCCACCAGGGAATTGAGCCGCAGCCAGACCAGCTTGTTGAAGATCAGGTCATCGGACTTGATGATTTCCCTGATTTTTTCAATGCCAACCGTTTGGTTGCCATGAACGGTGATCTTCCCCAGCCGATAGCGGCGGTTTTTTTGGACCGTGAAAACGATGGTCTTGTTCACGCCCTGGGTGGTGATGGCGGAAGTGATGCGGGCATCCGTGTAGCCTTTGTTTTTCAGATAGTTCAGCAGCCTGGCCAGGCTTTCCTCTTCGGCCCATTTTTCAAAGACCTGCCGTTCCCAGACGTCGGCGATCAGGGCCATCCTGGCTGCCATGCCCTGAAAAACGAAATTGTATTTGTAACCGCAGACGATGGTGACCGTGATGTCCAGCGCCGTGCGTTCTGGGTTGAGAAAGTCCTCCTGCACTTTTATTTCCGGGAAATAGTAAAGATGCTTTTTCAGAAGCTTCCGGGTCTTTTCTATTTTTCTGGAGAATTCGCTTTGGATATAGAAACCGGAGTTTTTGAAGTCATTCGCAATAATTTCGGCAAGCCCATCATCGTTGACGTTGACCTGCAATTGCCGGATGCGGGCGATCTTGCCGTAGGCGATGACAAAGTGGATGTCGCAGCCGGAACGGTTCTTGTCCAGGCTGACCCGCGGGGATATCTGGGCGTTGAAATATCCTTTCGCGGTCAGCAGGGTTTGCATTTCGTCTACGGCTTTGGTCAACTTGCTTTCTTCGAACAGATCCTTTCTTCGCAGTGAATAAATGCCGGCGCGCAATACCCGGCTGCTGAGTGGACCGAAAGCGGTGAAACTCAGCGAACGGATGACCGGCTTTTTCTGCAGGATAAAAAAGACATCCAGCAAGTCGGCTTCCCGGGCTTGGACCTTGAATTCGATGCCGGCGAACACCCCGGTTTTGGATAAGTTCTCGATGCTTTTCCGCACCTTGCCGTACTGGTAGGTATCGCCGCTATGGAAATCGATCAGCGGACGGAAGGGGAGCAGGCCGGGATCGCTCTTCTGGTCTCCGTTCAGCATCAGGATCTGTCCGATTTTGAAGTTCTCCCAAACCGGCGCAGCCTGTGGCCGCCCGGGGAGCAGCAGGAGCAGCATGGCGGCCAGGATGGCTTTCAGCGGGAGGGTCCTGCGGAGGCTCATGCTGTTTTCAACGCCGGGTGCGCAGGCGCAGGTCGAGGCTGTAGCGCCCTTCTTCATTTCTCATGGCGATCAGGGAGATGGCCGGAGACAACTGGTACTGCATGTAGAGGATCTCCTGGCGCGAAGTCGACAGATTGGTCGAATAAACGACGACCAGGTTCTTGGAGATCGTTTTGCCGATCGTCAGCCGGGAAGTGTTCAGGGCCGATTGCCCGGCCAGGATGGGATCGATGCGCAGCAGATTGATTCCCAGCAGCTTGTTGGCCCGGTTCTTGATTTCTTCGGTCAGTTTGGTGGCTACCATGGCCGTGCTGCCCTGCTGAGAACTGATCTCCGCCGAGCCCGATCTTTTGAATACCTCGCCCAGGGAAATCAGGGCCAGGATATCCTGCGGCGGCAGCGGCGGCGAAGACACCAATTCCGGCTTGCCGTGGGCGGCGCTGCCGCGGATGTCGAAGCGGATGCGATAGTTCTGGATGAAGGCCTCCGACTCGATGGTGATCAACGGATCAATGAAAAAATTGTTGTTGAAAACCAGTTTGGCTTTCAACAGGTTGAAGACGCGATCGGAAAAAAAGATCTCGCCCTGGCTGCCTTCGCAGGTCCCGCTCAGAATGGGGAAATTGGCATTCCCGGTCAGGTGCAGCTTGAATTTGCCGCGGATGCGTCCCAGGGAATTGTTCATGAGGATGTTGTCGCAGTGGAGGCCGATATCAAACTGCAGCATCTCGCGAATCCTGGATTCGGCGGTCGAAAGCTCCGAACGGGTGCTGAAAACGAAGCGCTCATCGATCTCTCTTTGCCAGTCGACGGACTGGAATGCCAGGGTTCCCGACAGTAGTAATTTTTTCTGCTGGTATTTCAGTGTCAGGTCGGGATTGACCAGACAGGCCGTGCGATCCATGGGATAAAGGCGCAGGCTTTTGCCTTGGAGGTTGAAGGTCATGCTTTGCAGACCGCCGGGGCCCATGGCCAGCTGGCCGTTGCCCTCTACTTTGCCGCCGCCCATTTCCCCGCTCAGCGACTGCAGAAAAAAGGTCTTGTTGACAAAGGTGACCGTTCCTTGAAAATTGTCCAGTGAATGAGAGAAGTTCGGCAGGGAGAGGGTCTTTCCGGAAAAGATGGCCACCCCCCGGCTGTTGATGTCTCCAGCGCTGTCCGAGTATATTTGCCCCAGCAAACGTATGGTTCCGATGTTGTTTTTCCAGGGCATCAGCAAGTTCAGGTCGATCAGATTAAAATTGAATGATCCCGAATAGCGTAAAGCGTTGCGGCTGATTTCGAGCGAAAATGGAGAAGTTCCGGCCTCGTTTAGCGCTTCACCATTGGCTTTCAGGTGAAAATCGGAAAAATCGGTCAAGACCTTGGCCTGGCCCTTGATGCCGAATCCGTGGTTGCGATTGCTCAACTGGAAGGAAATTTCCAGCGGGTCCTTTAAAAATTCACCGCGGCCGCTGACCTCCAGGTCGGCCTGGCCGCTGAATCCGCCGTACAGTCGGGCGGCATCCATGCCTTCAATGCGGCCCTGCAGGTCAAAATTTTTCTGCCCGAAATCGATGCTGACCTCGGCCCGGGCCCGGCCGCCCATGGAGCCAAATTCCAGGCCGGTCAAGGCGATATTTTTCAGGTTGGAGCGCAAGGTGCTCCTGACCTGCGTAAGGTCGTATCCCATGAAATTCAAATGCGGCGCCGTCAGGGAACCGAGCAGTTCCGGCTGTTTCAGCGCCCGGCCGGTGCTGTAAGTAAAATCACCGCTGATCCTGCCCCGCAGGTCCATATCCATGCCCAGGATCTTCATGATCGTTTGCGCTTCGCCCTTTACGTCCTGGAAACGGATGGCGGTCTTGTGATCGGCGAATTCCAGTGCGGCCTTGAAGCGCAAATCGGGCGCCGAGATGGCAAAATCGCCCTGGCTGCGCAGCGACGTGTTGCGGATTTCGCCCTGCAGGGACGAGATGGACTGCCGATTGGCCAGGAAATGGGTGAGTTGGATGCGGCTGTCGATCTGCTTGCGGCCCGGCCGCTTGTCCAGCTCCAGCTGGAACGTCCCCCCGCCCTGGGTCAATTTCCATGGCAGCAGATCGATATCCATATAATACGCGGAGTAGGCGGTCATGTTTTCCAGGTTCTCCAATGCGGCGCTTATTTTGATATTTGTTGCCTTGGCCAGCGAATCGGTTTTGCCGCTGATGCTGACCTGCCCGCCGTTGAACTGCAGGCCCTGTCCGGAAAATATGGTCTGCTTCATCTTTTTGTCGCGCTGAAAATCGATGGTCCCCCTGGCCACGAAGGGCTGGCTGAGGGGCTGGTTCGGGCTGGCATCCAGGTCGGCCCGGCCCTTGATGAATTCGCGATTGATCTTCAGGGTGCCGCTGGTTATGATCCCGGCGATGGGCGCGTCTCCGGCTATGTCCAATATGCGGGTCATGGCAGCGGCCGGAATGTTTCGGACCATGATGCTGGTTTCACCGCTCTTGCTGCCCACATGCAGCGCCCCCCGGGCCAGCGGCGTGTCGAAGGCGGCTTCCAAATCAAGATTGCGGCTCTGGCTGTTCCAGCTCAAATGACCGAAGAGGTTGGAGAGAGAGTTTCCCTTGACCTGGCAGGAAGGTGAAGAGAATTCGGACCTGATCTGGACCTTGCTCTTCACATTCTTTACGATCTTGGCGTTGGCGTAGGTCAATCCGCTAACCGTCAATTCTCCCAGCACGGCGCGCAGGATATTTTCCGGGTTGCCTTGGGCCGAAGAGTTGAAATAAAAGGATCCGTCTTTCAGGACGCGGCCGTTGAGATTGAAAACAACCTCCCGGGTCTGCCAGACAAATTGATTGACTCTCCAGGAAGTTTCCTGCTGGCGCACTTCGCCGGTCAGGTTGCCTTCCAGGGTGACTTGTTCGCCGCCGAGCGGCAGAATGACTTTCAAATGGGGCGAATCCAGCCGGATGGCCAGTTCCCCGATCATTTTCCCGGACTGCAGATTGAAATCGAGCATTTGCATCTGAAAGCCCTTGCCTTTGTAAACGAGTTCGCCGTGGCGGATGCCGATGCGGTTGACGGCAAAGCCTGAGCCGATCGTGATATCGCCGGTCTTGCTTTTCAACATGTCATCGTTGAGGATGAAAAGCGGCCTTTCAATCTCAATGCTGAGCACCTTTTTTTTCATGAACAGCGAGGCCGGCGGCAGGTAGACATTGACCCCGGCAAACGAAACCAGGCTTCCGTTTTTGATCGGAAAATTCTTGATGTTGCGGATCTCCACTCCCAGGGGGAAAAGGGATAGCCGCAGATCACTGAAATGGATGTCGGCGCGGGTACCGGAAACGATCAAATGATATACATAGTACTTGGCGGCATAATAGGCGCCGCTGCAAAGCAAAAGTATAAAAAAAAACCGAGCAGGATTTTTATTTTTTTCTTCATTCGTCAGGATTTGACTTTATGCCAATCCTTTAGAAAACGTTCCATGCCGCTGGCGGTCAGGGGGTGGTTGAGCAGCTGCGCCAGGGTGGCGAAGGGGATGGTGGCCACGTCGGCGCCGATCCGCGCCGCCTGCACGAAATGCAGGGGATGGCGCACCGAGGCAACGATGATCTCGGTGGCGATGTCGTAGTTGTCGTAGATGAGGGCGATGTCCTCGACCAGCGCCATGCCGTCGCCGGAAATGTCGTCGATGCGGCCGACGAAGGGCGACACATAGGTCGCGCCCGCCTTGGCCGCCAGCAGGGCCTGGGAGGGGGAAAAGATCAGGGTGACATTGGTCTTGACGCCTCGTCCGGCCAGAACTTTGACCACCTGCAGTCCTTCCAGGTTGATGGGCACCTTGATGACCACGTTGGCGGCGATGGCCGCGTATCTTTCGGCCTGGGCGATCATTTCCTCCGGCTGGCTGGCCGTGACTTCGACCGAAACCGGTCCAGGGATGGTGGCGGTGATCTCCTTGATCAGGGGGATGAATTCCTGCTGTTCTTTGGCGATCAGGCTGGGATTGGTGGTGACGCCGTCGATGATGCCGTAGGCAAGCCCTTTCTTGATTTCAGCGATATTGGCCGTGTCTAAAAATATTTTCATGCCGTTTCTCCATGAGCGAACCCATTATAGCAAAAGCCCGGGATTTATCAATGCCCTGGCGCTCGTTTTTTATCCCGGCGAATGAAGAATTCCGTTTCCGAGCCAGGCGGGCGCTTTTTAATGGATTTTATTATAGTAATCGTCAGCGGCCATGTCAAGACCCGCGGCACATGGGCAGGCTGTTCAAATAATTGAATTCTGCTGCTTGTCAAATTCAAATATATGAATTCTGGCGACGGTTTCCGCCTGTCAATGCCGGTATCAAGGGCATTTGGCACGTGGCACGATTATTGCTTATATAGAGAGGTATTAAAATTTTTAGGAGGCAAAATGAAAAAGTTACTCACACTGTGTTTCGCAGTGGTAGTACTGTCGGCGCTGGCTTTCGGCCAAGCGGCCTCGGGAGCCGATATCTACGGCACCGTGGTCCTGCCCGACGGTTCGACCATTCCCGGCGTGTCGGTGACCTTGAGCGGCGACGTTACCGCCACCAAGAATGCCGTCACGTCCGAGGAGGGAAACTTCCGGTTTTTGCAACTGGCTCCCGGCAACTACGAGCTCAGATTCGAACTGGAAGGCTTCAAAACCATCATCCGCAAGGGCATCCGCCTGGTCACGGGCAGGAACCTTACCCTGACCGTGCCCATGGAAACCACGACCATTAAGGAAGAGATCGTGGTTACGGCCAACGCCAACATCGTCGACACCCGCCGGACCAGCGTGGGCGTCAACATCTCCAAGGAAGACATCAACCGGCTGCCCCAGGCCCGCAACCCCTGGTCGCTGATCAACCTGATCCCGGGCATGATGGTCGACCGCGAAGACGTGGGCGGCAATGAATCGGGCCAGCAGTCGAGCTTCTACGGTCAAGGCGGCGACAAGGCCGACGTGGCCTGGAACATCGACGGCTCCAACATCACTGACGTTTCCGCCTTCGGCGCTCCCTCCTACCTGGATCCCAACGCCTACGACGAAATCCAGGTCACCCTGGGCTCCAACGACATCACGGCCCAGACCGGCGGCGTCCAGCTGAACTTCGTCTCCAAGAGAGGCGGCAACCGCTTCTCCGGAGATTTCCATTTGTACGCCGAAGACGGCCGCTGGGAATTCAAGCCCAAGGCCAAAGAGAATCTGTCCGCAGCCTATGTCTCGCCGGGCATCATCCGCCTGTACCAGTACGGCGTCAACCTGGCCGGCCCGATCATCAAGGACAAGGTCTTTTTCGCCGGCTCCTGGTCGATCCAGGACATCCACTCCCGCACCTCGGCCAACCTGGAAGACACCACCCTGCTCAATTCCGCCTACGCCAAGCTGAACGCGACGCTGGGCAACACCCAGGCCGAATTCACCTTGCACCACAACAACAAGACGAAGCAGAATCGCCCTTCCTGGGGCTCCGAACTGCAGTCGTTGGAAACCCTCTGGGCGCAGTCGGGACCGGGCTACACTTACCTGGGCACCCTGCAGCAGACGCTGGGCAACCTTCTGCTGACCTTTAAATACAACTGGACCAAAAACCCCTTCAACCTCCATCCCAACGCCGCTGAACTCGACACCGCCGCTGAAATGGTCACCGGCCCGGAAATGGTTTTCAATTTCGACGTGCCCACCGGCTTTTACCAGTCGGGCAACAACCAGTGGCAGGACATCAACCGCGTCACCCAGGACTTCACCTTTGACGGCAACTACTTCGCCGAAAACGTGATCGGCGGCGACCACGAAATCCGCTTCGGCGTCGATTATTTCTCCAACCACACCTTCACCGATTCCTATTATCCCAATTTCCGCGGGCTGTGCTACACCAGTGAGTTCAACGACATGCCCGCCCTGGCCATCCCCGGCTTCACCTATCCCGATACCCTGCTGGCCATCACCAACGGCCCGACCGACACCACCACCTTCCGCATGTCCGGCTACCTGTCCGATACCGTGACCTTTAACAAACTGGTCCTGAACCTGGGCCTGCGGTATGATTATGAGTACGGCCGCCTCAACGCCAAGAAAGTGAAAGGCTTTTCCCTGGACGGCCAAACCGTTCCGCAGTGGGAAGCTTTCATGGGCGACCGCGACATCCCGGCCAAGGACTCTCCGGCCAAGTGGAAAACCTTCTCGCCGCGCCTCTCCCTGACCTATGACCTGACCGGCGACGGCAAGAACGTCTTCAAAGTGTCCCTGGCCCGCTACAGCCGGCCGGCCGGCACGCTTCTTGCTACTTTCCTTTGGAACGTCGGCTCGCGTTTCATGCGCGTTCCCTGGGCCGACGCCAATGCTGACGGCCATCCGCAGTATGACGAAGTCACCTGGTACACTCCGCAGGAGATCATAGCCCTGCAGGAAGCCAATCCCACCACCTGGGGCGGCAGCTGGCCCACGGGCGACTACTACGACCCGATCTACGGCTTTTATTACTCCACTTTCCCGGTCCTCACCTTCGTTGGCTTCGACTACACCAATCCCAGCAACACCGAAAGCGCCAACCGCTTCGACACCAACTTCAAGTCGCCGCTGATCGACGAACTGGTCGTGCAGTACGAGCGCGCCCTGAGCGCCGACATGGCCGTGTCCATCCAGGGCATTTACAAAAAGAACCACAAGCTCCTGCGCCGTACTAACATCTATTCCGACGGCACCGTCGAATCCAAGGCCAACTGGGCGCTTCTGGGCGTCGACCCCGTTACCGGCGGTGAAGCCTGGGGCCCGACCCGCAGGGATGTCATCGGCTATTACAGAACCAACTTCAAGGACCGCTACCGCCAGTACATGGCCGCCCAGCTCCTGTTCACCAAGAAGCTCTCCAACAAGTGGATGGCCGACGCGTCCTTCACCTATGCCGACTGGTCGGACAACCTGTCGCGCGACGAGGAATTTGACCTGACCAACTTCGACTACTTCAACGGCGGCGTCTACGCCCCGGTGGCCGGAGGTTCCGGAATGACCGGAGTTCTGACCAACTCGAGCTGGATGGTCAAGATGTCGGCCCTCTACCAGCTGCCTTTCGGCTTTGACATTTCCGGCGTCTTCCAGATGCGCGAAGGGTACCCTGTCAACTTGTACGACAACAGCTTCAAGGGCAAAAGCTTGATGAATACCGGCAAAAAGCTCGGCGACGACCGCCTGCCCAATCTCTGGACGTTGAACCTCAGCCTGCAGAGAGAGATCAAGTTCTCCGACACCACCCGGGCCGTGCTGCATGTGGACGGCATGAACATCACCAACAACAACACCACACTCAACCAGGTCACCGCCCGCACCTCCAGCCGCGGCAATCCCACCCGTGTCCTCAATCCCGGCTTGATCATGTTCGGCATGAACCTCTACTTCTGATACTTTTCGACTTCTTCTTCAAAGAAGGGGCTCCCTCGGGGGCCCCTTCTTGTTTTCTTGCTTTTTTTTGCATATACTTCCCGACATGAAAACACGCGCATTCGTCAAAATCGGCTTCGTCCTGCTGGGGGCCATCGTCCTCCTCCCTGGCTGCCGGCAGAAGAGCGCCGGCGGCAGGATGAACGTCCTGGTGATCACCATCGATACCATGCGCGCCGACCATGTGGGGTTTTATGGCGACGCCAAGGCGCAAACCCCGGTCCTGGACAAACTGGCCCGCAACGGCATGGCGTTCCGCAACTGCTACACGTCGGTGCCCCTCACCTTGCCGTCGCACTGCTCCATATTCACCGGGCGGCTGCCCATCGCCCATGGCGTGCGCAACAACGGTTTTTACCGCTTGGGTGATGATGAGCTGACCCTGGCCCGGCTCCTGAAAAAAAACGGCTACCATACCGCCGCCATGGTGGCCAGTTTCGTGCTCATGGGCAAATTCGGAATAAGCAACGGCTTTGATGTCTATGACGACTCCCTGCGCAGCGATGAAATGGCCAGCGACTTCAAATCCGAGATCACCGCCGACCGGGTTTATAAAAAATTCGGCAAATTCCTGGCTGGCGGCCCATCGACGCCGTTTTTTTTATGGGTTCATTTGTATGACCCGCACAAGCCGTACACCCCGCCCGTGGAATATGCCAAGCGCTTTCCCAAGGATTTTTACCGCGGCGAGATCGCCTTCACCGACACGGTCATCGGGCAGATGCTGCGGGACTTGCAGGACAAGGGGCTGGCGGAAGACACGCTGCTCGTCATCGCCGGCGACCACGGGGAAGCTTTCGGCGAGCACAAGGAATACGGCCACGGGATATTCTGCTATGAAGAGGACATGAAGGTGCCGCTGATTTTTTCCAATCCCAAACTGTTCAAGCGCCCGCGCGCGCTGTCCCAGCGGGTGCGCCTGGTCGATATCATGCCGACCGTCCTGGACCTGCTGGGTTTGCCGCTGCCGGCCCAAATCCAGGGCCGGACCCTGGCGCCGCTGCTCAATGGCAGAAAGGAAAATGCCGAGCGTGATGTCTACATCGAGACCATGTACGGCAAGGAGGAAAACAACTGGGCGCCGCTGACCGGGATGATTTCCGGACCGTACAAATATATTTCCCTGCCCAAGGCCGAGCTGTACGATCTGACCCGGGACCCGCAGGAGCGGGAAAACCTGTTTTTGAAAAAGAACATGACGGCCCGGAAAATGGACAGCCAACTGGCCGAATTCGTCAGCAAAAACAGCCAGAAACGCGACGCCAACCGGCTGCAGCTTTCCGGCGACGAAAAAAAACAACTGCAGGCCCTGGGATACATTTCTTCTTTCTCCGCGGCCGGCAACCGTTCCCTGGATCCCAAGGACGGCATCCTCCTGTCCAACCGCCTGGAAGATCTGGGCCGAAAAATAGCCCAGGAGAAGATGACCGATCAGGTTCAGCGGGAGCTGGAGGAGATTATCAAGGACCCGCAGGTCCAGCTGCCCACGGTCTATCACATGCTGACGACGATCTACCGCAAAAAAAGGGACCTGCGCGGCATGCAAACCCTCTTGCACCGCGCCCTGCTCGTTTTCAAGGACACGCTGATGGTCAACCCCTTCCGCCTCCGGCTGGCCCGGCTTTACATGGAAACCAACCGGCTCGACCAGGCCAGACCGATGGCCGATCTGGTATACAAGGATGACCCGAGCAACGTCATGACGCTGGTCTTGCTGGGTGAGATCGCAGAAAAAGACAAGGACACGGAGGGAGCCCTGAGATCCTATCTCCTGGCCGAAAAGCAGGAACCCAACAATTACGCCTTGAAAAAAAAGATGGCCGAGCTGTATCTGAAAAACAGGCAAATCGCAGAAGCGCTCGCCGTCTATCGCCGCATGCTGGCCAGCACGGGCGTTCAGCGCGACCCGGAACTGCTGTTCAATATCGCCGCCCTGGCCGCCCAAACCGGTGCCCTGGCGGAAGCCGAAAGCCTGCTGCGCGAAGCGATCGGAAAAAAAGGGGACGGCCGCTACCTGTATCACCTGGCGTTGATTCTGGCCAAGAAAGGCGATGCCGAGGCAGCGCTGTCCACCCTGGAAGAGGCGGTGGCGCGCTACGCGAAGGACCTGAACCCCGAGCAGTTGCAAACCGCCCGCAAGCTGCTGGCCCAGAACTAAAACCCGCTCCCCTGATCACGGCCCGGAGCAAAATTGCATAAAAAATGGCAGGAACAGGTCCGCCCCCGGAGGGGGCAAGACCTGTCCTTGCGATGGGCTTTACAGGATTATTTTTTCTTTACTGCCGTTTCGCTTGAACCTTTGGAGGAAGAGGAAGCGCTGCGGGAGGCAGGCGTGGAGGAAGAACTTGAGCGGTACGAGCTGCTGGATGTCAATGCCGGACGGCTCACGGAGGGGGAGTATGTTTTTCCGGCAGAGCTGCCCTTGTATTCGCGGCTGGGTGCGGCCGGAGCGGTCAGGCGATATGAGCTTCTGCTCCCGGCATCGTCACTGCCGGAACGGCTGGAGCGATAACTGTAGCTTGGGGCAGAATAGGCGGAGCCACCGCGGCTGCCGTAATATGGGCTGGTCGCATAAGCGGATAGATTGGACCTTGATGAAGTTGGAGCCCTGCCGGCCGCGTAAGCCGCTGAACCGGTCGCGGTCTTGAATTTTGATTCATAAGCCCGGTAGGAATAGCGGCTGGGGGTGGCGGCGCTTCCGCTGGCAGAATATTTGCTCTGGGCGCGGGCCGTCGCGGCAGCGGTCTCAGCGCTTGAATCTCCATACCCGCTGCGGGACAAATACCCGGGCTCGCCCTTCTTCTTTTTGACCGTTCCGCTCGAACTGCTGGAAGATGAAGAAGATGAGGAAGAGGCCTTGGTTGAGCTACCGGATTTGCTGCGGTATACGGTTTTTTCCGTTGACTTACCCGAGCTGGAGCCGGAAGACGCATCGCGGGCGCGGATGTCGCTGCTGGAGGTGCCGCCGTTTCTGGACTTGAAGTAAGTGCCACCCGCGGATTGGTTGGAATTATCATCGCTCTTTTTCTTGTATATGACTCCGGCATCCTTGCCGCCGGTGGCGGGGGTGTATTTGTAGACAGCGGACTTGCCGCTTCCGGAATCGGGATCGGCAACCCGGTATTTATCCGCAGAGACAATGCCGCTTTGCTTGTAGGTCACGGCCTTGCCCTTGGCGTTGACCACGGTGACTTTGGCCAGGGCCGGACGGTCGCTGGGCGCCATGCCGCGATAGGCGATGTTCGGAGAGGCATTTTGACTCAGCGAGTTTTTTCTCAGGGCCACGCGCTGCGCGTTGGCGGCCGAGAGTTCGTTCTTGCGGATGATGATGGTCGAACGGGAGTGGTGCGGAATGCCGCGGCGGTAATCGTAGTTGTGGTCCCAATGGTTGTTGATGATCACGACCGGCCGGTTCCACCAGCTGAGCGGGCACCAGCCGTAATAATCGTTGTTGCCGAACCAGGAGACCCAGGCCGGCGACCAATGATAGCCGGGGAGCCAGTGCCAGCCGTAAGAATAACTCCAGTGCCAGCGGCCGTAATGGTGGGTGAACCAGCCGCAGGTGTCGTAGGATATCCAGGTGTAGCCGTAATAAGGATTCCAGACCCAGCGTCCGTTGGCGTAGGGCATCCAGTCGGAATTGGTATTGTAAGGTATCCAGGCATAGGAGTTGAACTCGGACATGTAGGACCAGCGTCCGGAACGGGACATTTCGTATTCGCTGTCTTCGTAGCCGCTCTGCAAATATCTGGAGGTGCCGTAGCGGGCGTAGCCCAGCTCGCGGTTCTGCGCTTCGTTCCAGTTGTCAAAATCGTCTTTTTCCGAAGCGTAGAAATAGTAGGGCCTCTCCTCGATCTCGCCGCCGGACATGACGATCTTCTGGTTTTCCCTGACATTGCGGCTGCTTTCCCGGCCGGCGACTTCGGCAATGCCCTCCATGACAACCACTTCGGTCTGCGAGTTCCCGCCGACGTTGATCCGGTATACCCCTTGGTCCAGAATAAAGATGCCGCAGTCCGGCGTTTGAATTTCAATGCCTTTTTCGTTGTCCAGGCTTTCAATGTCCAGATAGATGCTCCCTTGTTCCACCCGCACGTTCAGGTCGGTCTTGCGCAGTTGGGGGATCTTTTCCAGCACCACGACGCTGTCCGCGTCCAGGCGCAGGTAGTTCAACCGGCCCAGGTAAATTCCCAGCCGTCCTTCGGTGGTGCCCACCGTGTCTTTTTCAAAAAGGGGCAGGTTGGCGGTCGCCTCTTCATTACCTTCTTCATAGGAACGCTGGACAAAGCCTTCGCCATCCACGTTCTTGATGCGGATGACCTTGGCATTGTCGTAGTATCTGGCTTCATTGGCGTTGGTTTCCGTGTCGTCGGACCAGCAGGCACCCGACAGCAACAATAAGCTCACAATGGCAATCAGGGTCTTTTTCATGTTGACCTCCTCAATTTTAGGGAAGCATTTTGGTTGCCAACTTAAAAACCGCGAATCTGTCCTGTTTTTGTGACATCGGGTGGAAAATATCCGGAGTTCCGGACAGCAATTCAGGCCGGCGGCTGGCGGTTGAAAAGAGCGGTCAAATGGAGCAGGCGCCGGCCGATCTCCGGGGTCAGGGCCCCGGGAGTCAACCGCCAGAGCCAATTGCCGCTGGCCTGGCCAGGGGTGTTCATGCGGAAGTGTTCATCGTATCCCAAAATGTCCTGGACCGGAAACATGGCCAGGCGGGCGACCGACTGCATGGCCAGGCGGATAAATTGCCAGTGAAATTCATTACGATGGCCGAGGTTCATATAGTCCAGGATGGCCCGCTTCATCTCTTCAGTGGTTTCACGGCCGTAAAACCAGCCGTTGCTGGTGTTGTTGTCGTGGGTGCCGGTGTAAACCAGGCAGTTGGTTTGGTTGAAATTGTGCGGCAGGTAGGGATTGCCCCACTGGCCGTCAAAGGCGAATTGCAGGATCTTCATGCCCGGGAATCCCAGGCGGTCGCGCAGGGCTTCCACTCCGGGCGTGAGCTCTCCCAGGTCTTCGGCGATCAGGGGCAGGTTCCCCAGTTGGTTTTTCACGGCAGCAAAGAAAGCCATTCCCGGGCCCTGCTGCCATTGGCCGTTGACCGCGGTCGGCTCGGAGGCCGGGATGGCCCAGTAGGTGTCAAAGCCGCGGAAATGGTCGATGCGCAAGACGTCAATCCACTGCAGCAGGTGGCGGATGCGATCCGTCCACCAGGCCATGGTGCCAAGATGCAGTTCCACTCCCTCCCGCCAGCGGTAAAGTGGGTTTCCCCAGCGCTGGCCGCTGGAGCTGAAATAATCGGGAGGCACGCCGGCCACCGCGGCCGGTAAACCGCTGGCGCTGTCCAGATCGAATATTTCAGGATGGGACCAGGCGTCGGCGCTTTCAAAATTGACGTAGAAGGGAATATCGCCAACGATCTTGATGCCGCGGTTGTTGGCGTTTTTTTTCAGCGCCCGCCACTGCTCAAAAAAAACAAACTGCTCGAACTGCCGCTGCAAGATCACATCCTGCAAATCTTTTTGCCAGCGAACAACGGCGGCTGGCTGCCGGTGAGCGATGTCCGCGGGCCAGGCGGTCCATTGAAATGTCTGGAAGTGGTCGGCCAGGGCCCGGAACAGGGAGTAGTCCGCGAGCCAGTGCTTTTGCTCGCCGCAGAAGCGCGCAAAAGCGCTGGCGGGAGCATGGCCGTTGCCTGCGAAAAATTGACGGGACGCTTTGGCCAGCAATGCCGCTTTCCTGCCGGCGGTTTTTTGCAGATCACAAAAATTTGTCTCGGTGTCGTCCTGGCACTCCCGCAGTTCCGCTGCCGAGATCCAGTTTAGGGAATGGAGTCTCTCAGGGCTGATCAGCAGCTCGTTGCCGGCGAATGCCGAAGGCGATGAATAGGGGGAAAAATGCCAATGGGAGCACACTGGTCCCAAAGGCAGGACCTGCCAGTATGACTGTCCGCTGGCGGCCAGGAAGTTGACGAAATCGGCCGCCTCCTCTCCCATGGTGCCGCAGCCGTAGCGGCCGGGAAGGGACGTGACATGGAGCAGCAGGCCGCTGGCGCGCTTAATGGCCATGACCACCCCCTGCCGCCCTCAGGGAGAGGATCAAGGGCTGAAGCTCAACTGAATTCTTCAATTTCTTTTTCGATATTGTCATTGTACATGATGGTGCGGTTGCGCCCCGACTCCTTGGCAAAATATAATGATTTGTCGGCATGATTCAATATTTCCTCATCGGTCAGCCCGTGTTCCGGATAGGATGCCAGGCCGATGGAAATGGTGATCTTTTTTTGCGGCTGGGTTTCGGCGCCGGGGAACACCCGCTTTTCAACGCTTTCGCGCAGCCTTTCCGCGGCCAGGTAAGCCCCGACCTTGTCGGTCTGGGGCAGGATGATGACGAATTCATCGCCGCCATACTTGGCCAGCAGGTCGGTGGAGCGGAATTTATTTTTCATGACAACGGCGATGTCCTTCAGTGTCTCCGAGCCGCGCAGGTGGCCGTTGCTGTCATTGAAATTCTTGAAATGGTCGACATCGAAAATGATCAATGAAAAATTCAGGTCGTAACGCTGTGATTTTTTGGTCTCCAGGTCCAGGAGCTTGAAAAAATGCATCTGGTTGTACAGACCGGTCAATCCGTCGCTGATGGAAAGCTCCCGGGTCTGCTGCAGCAGATCGTGGAGAAGCTCTTCATTGCGGTGCAGATTTTTGGAAAGGTAGCCGGAGACGAAATAGGCGAAGATGAACATGAAGTCGAAGGCCAGCATGCCCATGATCTGCTGGCTGGAAAAAAAGATTTCCCTGTTCTGCAGCAAAGCGATGCCCAGGAGCAGGAAGATGGCCTTCAGCGTGTTGCGAAAAGCCTTGTGATAATCGACCAGGAAAGTGGAGATCATGATGTAGACAATGAACATGGCGATGATCGGGCTGTTGAGGGCGCCGGAAAAAAACACGGTCATGGCCAGGGCCACCAGGTCAAAATCGAGTTGCAGGGAAACCGTGCGCAGCAGTTTGTTGGGATCGGGCAGACGATCGCCCAGTTTTTCATTTTTGCGGAGATCCAGTATGAAAATGAAATTAACGATGACCGGCAGCAGGAATACCAGCAGCGCTTCCTGGAAGCTGATCAGCGAACGCCGGGCCAGAAAATGATAAGCCAGGAAAAACGCCATGATGAAAAGCGGGTAGATCCAGCGGATGCGGATCAGCCAGCGATTTTTGCCGAACATGTGCCGCAGGGCCAGGATGTCGGGGTGCTGAAGCTCATCGGCTGGAGTGGCGGCCATGTTTTCCATGCCTATAAAATATTTTTTTTCCCTTTAAATGTCAAATATTGGGTTGCACTTATCATTTTATAATATTAAAATGTTTTTTCTTAATTTTTCGTCAAGGAGGAGCAGCTTGTATAAAAGAACGCGCTTTTACGACCTCACGTACTACAATTTCATCGGCTCCTGGGCCTGGATCCTGCATCGGCTCTCAGGCCTGGCGCTTATTTTTTACCTTTGCCTGCACATCTGGGTCATCAACAGCCTGACCCATGGCGAAGCCACTTTCAACAGTGTCATGGTCTTTCTGAATGGGGTGCCCTTCAAGCTTCTGGAAACCGGTTTATGGGGCGTCATCTTGTTTCACGCTTTTAACGGCGCGCGCATCGTGATCGTCGACTTTTTTAAGGGCTCCCTGGTGCAGAAAAAGTTGTTTGTCGTGCTGATCGCCCTGGCTTTTGTCCTGTGGGCGCTGGGTTCGTATTTGATCCTGCAGCATGTGCAATGGAGGGCGGGATGAACAAGGATTTCAAGCAAACTTCCCGGTCGGGTTCGGTTCCCTGGTTATTGCAGCGCATTTCCGCGGTCATTCTTTTTGTCTTGCTGCTGCTGCATTTCATAACCTATCATTTCCTGTCCCAGGGGCGGGCCGTGAGCTATCAGGAGATCGTAGCCAAGGCCGGCAGCTGGTGGTTCCCGCTGCTGCAATTCGCCTTCCTGCTCACGGCGCTCTACCACGGCCTGAACGGGGTCTGGTCGGTCCTGGAAGATTACACCGCCAGCCGGTTCTGGCGCCTGGTCTGGTACAGCCTGCTGCTGACGGTCGGAGTGGTGCTGCTGTTCGTCGGCTGCCTGACCATCATCAAGCTCTACACCCTGCCGGTTGCCTAAAGGAGTGACACCATGAAAATCGACGAAGCAAGAAATTACCATAAGATCGACGCCGTGATCGTCGGGGCCGGCCTGGCCGGCCTGCGCGCCGCCCTGGAGGTCGCTAAAAGCGGCTTGTCGGCGGCGGTGATCAGCAAGGTGTATCCCACCCGCTCCCATTCGGGCGGTGCCCAGGGAGGCATTGCCGCCGCCCTGGCCAACGCGGGTGAAGATTCGCTGGAATCGCACATGTTCGATACCATCAAGGGCAGCGACTACCTGGCCGACCAGGATATCATCGAGCGCTTCGTCAATGAGGCGCTCAAAACCGTATACGAGTTTGAACACATGGGCGTCCCCTTTTCGCGCACCGATGACGGGCGCATCAACCAGCGCCCCTTCGGCGGCCATTCCTCGCCGCGCGCCTGTTTCGCCCAGGACATCACCGGCCACGTGCTGCTGCATACCCTGTACGAGCAGTGCCTGCAGCACAATGTCCTCTTCTTCAACGAGTTTCAGGTCCTTTCGCTGCTGGTCAGCGACGACGTGTCCAGAGGGCTGGTGGCCTGGGACATCCGCGAGGGCGGCCTGCACATTTTTCATGCCCGCGCCGTGCTGCTGGCCACCGGCGGCTACGGCCGCGCCTGGAAGGTCACTTCCAACGCCCACGCCAATACCGGCGACGGCGTGGCCCTGGTGCTCGAAGCCGGCCTGCCGCTGGAAGACATGGAATTCGTCCAATTCCATCCGACCGGGCTCTACAAGCACGGCATCCTGCTCTCCGAGGCCGCCCGCGGCGAGGGGGCCTATATCATCAACGACAAGGGCGAACGGTTCATGAAAACCTATGCGGCGGCCAAAATGGAGCTGGCGCCGCGCGACATCGTTTCCCGCTCCGAGCAAACCGAGATCAATGAAGGCCGCGGCATCGGCGGCAAGGATTATGTCTACCTCGACCTGCGCCACCTGGGCCGGAAAAAGATCGTGGAACGCCTGCCGCAGATACACGACCTGGCCCTGAACTACCTCAAGGTCGACGCCATTGATGAGCCCGTCCCCATTCAGCCCACGGCCCATTATTCCATGGGCGGCATCCCGGCCAACGTGCGCACCGAGGTGATCAAGGATGCCAAGGGCACGGTGGTCAAGGGCTTATACACGGCCGGCGAGACCTCCTGCCTGTCGCTGCACGGCGCCAACCGCCTGGGCTGCAACTCTCTCCAGGATGCCGCCACGTTCGGAAGGATCGCCGGCATCCACATGACCGAGTTCTGCCGCAAAAACGCTTTCAGCCAGCTTCCGGCCAAGCCGCTGGCAGTGGCCCAGGGCAAGATCGACCGCCTGTGGCAGGGACAGGGCAAGGAGAGGCATGCGCCCATCCGCGAGGAGCTGCAGGTGAACATGACCAAGTACATGGGTGTCTTCCGCAACCAGGACGACATGCTGAAAATGCTGGCCATCATCAAGGAGCTGCAGGAGCGCTGCCGGCAGGTGACCGTGGACGACCGCGGCGGCGTCTTCAACCTCGACCTGATCGAAGCCCTGGAACTGGAGAACCTGCTCAGCTTCTCGGAAGTGATCGTCGAGGGAGCCCTGGCCCGCAAGGAATCGCGCGGCGCCCATTTTCGCAGCGATTTCCCCAAGCGCAACGACGGCGAATGGCTGAAGCACACCCTGGCCTGGCGCCGCGATGGCAAGATCGCCCTGGATTTCAGCAAAGCGGTGGTCATTTACCCGCAGTACCAGCCCCAGGAAAGGAAATATTAAGGAGGATGCATCATGGCCATGATCGATATCAGCGTTAAAATATTGAGATACCAGCCTGAAAAAGACGAGAAGCCGCACTGGCAAGTGTTCCCACTCACGGTCGAGGATGAGTTCACCATCCTCGATGTGCTCAACGAGATCCACTGGAAGCATGACGGCACCCTGGCCTATCGCCGCTCCTGCCGCAGTTCCATCTGCGGCTCCTGCGCCATGAAGGTCAACGGCCGCAACGTGCTGGCCTGCGAAACGCCGATCCACCGTTTCGGCAAAAAACTGAAGATCGAGCCGCTTTCCGGGTTCGACATCATCAAGGACCTGGCGGTCGATTTGGAGCCCTTCTTTGCCAAGCTGAAGCGGATCAGGCCTTATCTGATTTTGGACAAGCCGCTGCCCGACAAGGAGTTCGTCCAGTCGCCCGGCCAGCTGGAGGCGATCGGCGAGTCGACCCTGTGCATCCTCTGCGCCGCCTGCAGCGCCTCCTGTCCCAGCTCGTGGCCCAATCAGGATTATCTCGGCCCCGCCGCCCTGCTCAAGGCCTATCGCTTCATTTTCGACAGCCGCGACGACGGCGCCGACCAGCGCCTCGAAATTGTCAACGACAAGAACGGCATCTGGCGCTGCCACACCATCTTCAACTGCATGGAGGCCTGCCCCAAGAAGATCAAGATCACCGAGTACTTGTCGCGCCTGAAGGTGAAGGTGGTCGAGAACTCGTTATAGATCCGGTTTTTATGTAGGGGGGGTCTCGAGACCCTCCCGTATGGCTCGATTTTTAAAGAACGGGCGGATGAGAAACCCGCCCCGATGTTCCGGCACTTGATGGAGAATTTCGTGCAAAGAATTGCGCGCATCGTATTGATCATTTCCCTTGGCTTTGTTCCTTCGGAAGTCATTACGCCTCAAGAAACAGCAGGGGTAACTTATTATGTAGATGCGATGGTCGGCGCTGACGGGAACGATGGACTTTCAATCGGCGCGCCTTGGAAGACGGTCGCAAAGGTTAATCGCTCTGCATTTTCTCCTGGTGACACGATCCTGTTCAAGCGCGAAGGAAAATGGCGGGAGAAATTAGTTGTTCCTTCCAGCGGGACGGCAGGGAATTATATCACTTTCGGGGCGTATGGAATAGGAGCGGATCCGATTTTTGACGGAAGCATAATCAAGGCAAACGCTGATTTTTCTGCCTGGGTTCCTACGGTGGTGAGCGAACGACTGCGAGACGGCGGATTTGAAGTGTGGGACTCGGCAACCAAACCGCGTTATTGGCATAAGGTTGAACTCGGAACATCCGCGGTGAATAAGGAAACAGTCGATGTTCACGGCGGCTCCTTTTCCTTAAAATTGACCGTTGATCCTTCCAATAGTTTGGCCGCGGCCGTATGCTCCTTGCACATGAAAAAAAGCACAGCGGTTACATTGACGCTATGGTACAAAACGGCTGCCGGAAAAACAGCTCGCATAAAATTGGCCGATTCGGGAAACAATGCTTGCTTAAAATCAGATGGAACTTGGGGCATTCCTGGCACGGCAATCAATCTTCCGACCGCTATGGTCTGGACGCAATTTAGAATAAATTTTACGTCCCATTCTTTATATCGGGATTATACCTTAATGGTATCACGATTATCTTCCGCTTCATCTTCGATTTTATTTGCTGATGTGTCCGTGGTTGCGATTGAACCTTCCGATAATGTATATAAAGCCGCCTGGACAATGGGCGCGGGACTTGAACCGATGATATGGGAAAATGAGATGCGCTTGGTTGATGCTCTTTTTCGTAACTCTGTATATAGAACTCCCGGCTCATTTTATTATGATTCGGTCAACCATTATCTTTATGTTCATGCCTCAGATAGTAGTCATATCGCAACGAACGGGAAGGCATATGAAATTCCAAGTGAGACTGAAAATATTGATGATGATGAAAATGAATATATCTCCTTCAATCATTTAATTGGCAGGAAAACATATTCGGACGATTCGACTTTGGGCGGGATACTTCTAACGGGGAGGCATAATCAGGTGCTGTCCTGCGTGTCGCATGGCCATCGACGGCATTGTCTTTCATTTTATATCGGCTCCGATTCTTGCCTTGCGGACGGCTGCATGTTTTATGATTCGGCAGTCACTTCGCCGGTAACATTTTATCAATCTGGAATAGTTGGCCATACGCTGAAAAATTCAGATATTTACAATGGCAAATCCAGAATCATTATTATACATGGCAACGTGCAAAATAGCATTATTGAGCGCTGCACTATTCATGGCGATTCAGCTCATTCTGCAGCTTGGGCGGTTGAAACGTTTGGCAATGTCAGCGGAACAATGATTCGATACAACTATATTTACGGTCATGCAAGAGGTCTCTTGCTGGCTACAAACGACGAAAATCTGTCAATGTATTGTAATATGATTGACAGCTCTCATTTTTTTAAACCGACCAGAACCTTGAATTATTTTGCGGCAATCCATCTTGACGCTTGCGCGAACAGCGTGTTTTATAACAATGTTTTTTACAATGGAATTGGTCATGCTTTAAAGCAGGAAAACAATTCAACGGGAACGATTTTTAAAAACAATATTGTCTATGGTGATAATTATATTTCAGTTGAGAGCGGTTCCGAAACCGACAGCGAATTTGATTATAACCTTTATTTCAATGCGACAGGGACTCCGTTCAATTGGCTCGGTACGGCTTGCAGTTTTACAATTGGAAAATCCATTCGGGGAAAGATGCGCATTCCCTAAATGTTGATCCTCTTTTTGTTTCAATGACTGATTTTCAATTGCGACCATCGCCGCCTGAAAGGAGATCAGGAATAGACGCCGGATTGGTTTTAGATTATGTCGGCAGCATGGTTCCTGTCTATCCTGGCAAATCACCTGACATGGGTGCTCATGAAAACAACAATATTTATTGAAGTGCTATTTCTATTGGAGAGATTGTTGAAATACAGTTTGATGATGTTTTATTTATCAGAGATAGGTGTTTTTTTTGTAGGGGAGGGTTTGCAACCCTTCGCAGGCATAGACTATAAAGAAATGGGCGGGTTTAACCCCGGAAGGGCGTGAAGCCGTCCCTGGGTGAAGCCGGATTGCTATTTTAGTGCAAGGTTCATAAAATTCAATTATGAATAAAATTGATTCTCCTGTCCGGTTGAACCCTGAGCTTGCCATCATGAACGGCCTGATTCTGCCTTCGTCCTTTACCCCGCTTTGGGACCCGCCGGCCAACGTTGCCGCCGGCGGCTACTGGTTCGTCTTCCGCGCCGGAAAGCTGCTCGTGACCGCAGCCGCCGCGTCGCCGCATCCGCCCGGGATCGCGATGGGTGAACGGCCGCCGCTGCCGGTGACGGACCGGCACTTTATCGGCCTGCTCGCTGGCGTTGGCTGCTGGGCCGCGAGTTGCAATGATATCGAGCCGCCGGCCGGTTTCGCCTTCGAGGCGCTGCGCGGCCTCTTTTACCGCCTCCCGGACAATCTCCTCGCTGTCGCCGGGCGCGGGGCGCAAATCGTCGAGTTTCATCGCACCCATCGTCATTGCGGCGTGTGCGCGGCGCCGGCCGCGGTCGACGATTTCGGGCGCGCCCGCCGCTGCCAGGCATGCGGCGAGATCGCCTATCCGCGCATCGCGCCGGCCATGATGGTCCTGGTCAAGCGCGACACCGCTCACGGCCGCGAGTTGCTGCTGGCAAGAGGAACACGCTTCGCGACGCCGATCTACAGCGCGCTGGCCGGCTTCGTCGAGCCTTCGGAATCGGTCGAGGATTGCGTCCACCGCGAGACCTTTGAAGAGGTGGGCGTTCGCGTCCGCAACCTGCGCTATTTCGGGAGCCAGGGCTGGCCGTTCCCCCACTCGCTGATGATCGCCTTCACGGCCGACCACGAAAGCGGGGACATCGCCTGCGAGGCCGGAGAGATCGAGGATGCGCAATGGTTTCCGCTCGACAAGTTGCCGGAGCTGCCCAGTTGGCTCTCGATCGCGCGCAGGCTGATCAACGCCGCGATCGCCGAGGTCGCGCCGGACCATCCTCTGCTTCGCAGGTAAAGAGTTCGCATCGGCATAGAGTAGAATTTAGATTCTCCCCTAAACTTATGGTTTTCATGCAGGGGAGAGTCTATGACCCTCCCGGAATGATCGGGTATAGGGGAACGGGTGGGTCTGAGACC